>JAZRNJ010000286.1:0-10034 GCA_045648125.1 Acutalibacteraceae bacterium | reverse complement strand
CTCACGCCCTTACCTTTTACTGACTTAGCAATAATAGCTGTGGGTTTGCCTTTGAATTCTTTAGCAGCTGAGAAAGCCATTTCGATTTCATCAAATGAATGGGCGCAGATTTCGATTACATTCCAGCCGAATGCTCTGAATTTTTCAGGGATAGGATAAGGTGAGTTAACCTGAGCTACGGTACCGTCAATCTGAAGGTTATTATTGTCAATAACAGCAACAAGGTTATCAAGACCTTTTGCGCTTGCATACATTGCTGCTTCCCAAACCTGACCTTCTTCGATTTCACCGTCACCGAGAATTGCATAAACTCTGAAATCTTTGCCTGAAAGTTTTGCACCTAAAGCCATACCTGCTGCTGCAGAAATACCCTGTCCGAGAGAGCCTGTGCTCATATCAACACCGGGTGTTTTGTGCATACTGGGATGTCCCTGAAGGCGTGAGCCTGTTTTTCTGAGAGTTTTGAGTTCTTCTACAGGGAAAAATCCTTTGTGTGCAAGACATGCATAAAGTGCAGGTGCAGTATGACCTTTTGATAGAACAAGTCTGTCACGGTTTTCATCTGCAGGATTTTTCGGGTCTACTCTCATCTCACTAAAATAGAGATATGTCATAATGTCGGCAATTGAAAGTGAGCCACCGGGATGTCCTGACTTTGCATTGAAAACACCTTCAACTATTCCCATTCTGACCTTACATGCTTTGATTTTGAGTTGATTTTTAATTGCTGACTCCAAAATTAGCCACCTCCGTCAGTTTTTAAACTGCCTAAAAACTTGGTAAAATATTCAGGCAATTCACTTGTAATTTTAATTCTTTCACCGGTTGCAGGATGTCTGAATCCGATAACTGCTGCATGCAGACATTGTCCGTTGAGTTGTTTTATAACCTTAGACGGTCCGTAAACATCATCTCCTGCAACGGGATGACCTATATATTTCATATGCACTCTGATCTGATGGGTTCTGCCTGTTTCCAGAATCAGTCTTACATGTGAAAAATCTTTATATTCTTTTATAACCTCATAATGTGTTACTGCATTTTTCGAGTTTTTATCAGTAACACACATCTGTAAACGATTGTTTGGATTTCGCCCTATGGGTGCGTTTATTGTACCCTCTTTGTCTTTCAGATGTCCGTAAACCACTGCCTGATATTCCCTGTCAAAAGAATGTGCTTTTATCTGCTCTGCCAGGTCAAGATGGGCAAGGTCATTTTTTGCCACTATAAGAAGTCCACTTGTATTTTTGTCAATTCTGTGGACAATTCCCGGACGTGCAACACCGTTGATACCTGACAGACTGTCACCGCAATGATACATCAGAGCATTGACAAGTGTTCCGTCGTAATTACCTGCTGCAGGGTGAACAACCATACCTTTCGGTTTATTCACAACAAGCAGACAGTTATCTTCATATCTTATATCAAGAGGAATATTTTCAGGAGTTATGTCAGGTTTTATAACTTCAACTGTTTTCACCAACACAACATCGCCCTGAGATACCTTTACATTTTTTCCTACAGGTTTGCCGTTGACAAGTATTTCAGAATTTTCGATAAGTTTCTGCACGTAAGAACGGGTAAGATTTTCGCACTTCTGTGACACCAGTTTATCTATTCTCTCGCCCTTTTCGTTTTCTTCTACACTGAAAATAAATGCATCAACCATGTTTATGACCTTTCGAATCCTTAACAATATCAACAATAAGATAAATAATTATCATTGCTGAACCGACACATACAAGGCAATCTGCAAAATTGAAAATTGCAAAATCCACAAACAGAAGTTTGATATAATCCACAACATATCCGCTGAAAAGCTGATTGCCTCTGAAAATTCTGTCAATGAGATTACCTGTTCCTCCTGCAAGAACAAGAATTGCACTTGCAATAAGAAGTTTATTTTTCAGCTTACCTGACAGGAGATAAACAAGACCTGCCACAATTATAACAAGAGTTACAATTGACAGAACTTCTGTGTGGTTTTCAAGAATGCTGAATGCGGCACCTGTGTTTTCTGTATAATTAAACTCTATAATTCCGGGTATAAAATCTGCACTTCCGATAGGCATAAGACGATTTGTAACAACCATTTTTATCAGCTGGTCTGCGGCTACCAGAACCGCTATACATATTATTGACACAAGCTGTATCATCTATTTGCTCTCCTCGGTTCAATTATTATTTTTTTCCAAAAATGTTTTTAAGAAAACTGAAGCCTTCGCTATCGTCATCTTCATTATCATCTGATTTGCCGAAAATATCATCAGCATCAAAACTTTCTTCATCAGACTCCATTTCAAAAGTTTCGTCTTCAAAGTCTATATCATCAAAAAAGCTGAAACCCTCTTCTTCATCTTCCTCAACTGCTTCTGACTGAGAAAGGAAAAGACTTTCATCCTTTTCAATTTTCACTTCATCTTCATCTGAAAATGCAACGTCAAATTTTCTGTGACGTTCAGGTCTTGAAATGGGGATATCATCCTTTGCTGCATCTTCTGAGAAAATGTCAACATCCTCTGTTTTAAACTCAAAAACAGGCTCTTCTTCAGGCTCAACAGCCTCCGGTTCAAGGTCTTCTGCTGTAAATCTGAAACTGTCCTCTGAACCGTAATCTGAGAAAACATCTTCATATTCATCAGACTCTTCTTCGTCTTCAGCAAAATTGAAGTCAAAATTCTCTTCAATTTCTTCGTCTGTTTCATCTTCTTTTACTGCTATTTCTTCATCAGTTTCTTCTTCGATTGCAGTTTCAATTTCGTCTGTTTCATCAACTTCGTCTTCATCAGCATCGAAAGAGAAGAAATCATCAACATCATCTGTTGTTTCTTTTTCATCATCAAAATTGAAATCGAAATCCAGTGCTGATGTTTCAGCAGGGTCTTTGATTGCATACTCTTTGATAAGCTCATCTGCATCAAAAAGATCATCATCACTTGCAACAAATGTATCAACAATTCTTTCTACTGCTGCCTCATCAGGTTCGTTTGCTTCTTCCTGCATTCTTTCGTTTACAATTTTCTTTACTTTTTCTTCAAGTTCAGAATCAAGACGATAATCAGGAATCTGCTCAACGCTCTTAATCTGACGTTCGTAAAGTACAACAAGTTCGTTTTTGAACTGAGCTGATGTCATTTTAAGATTGTCAAGGACTGACTTTTCTCTTTCAATTTCATTTTTAAGGAAAGTTGATTCTTTCTCAGCCTCTTTTGTGGCATCGCTGATAATAACAGATGCTACTGCCCTTGCATCATCAACAGTTTTTTCTGCCTTTTCTTTGGCTTCAAGGATAAGAATTTCTGACTCTCTGTATGCATCTTCTTTTGCAGACTTTGCCTGAGCCATGGCTTTGTCGTAAGCAATACGCATTCTGCCTTCAACTTCATCAACCATAACCTTGATTTTTGCATTTGTGATTGCATCAACATTTTTTGCCCTTGCTTCTGCTTCAGCAACAATTTTCTTTGACTCTTTATTTGCTTCATCAATCATTTTGTCAATGAATGACTGAGCATTTACAAGTGCTTTGCTTATGTTACCTTCTTCTTTTCTGTATTCATTAAGCTTTGTTGCAAGAATGTTGAGTTTCTTTACAAGTTCTCCGTTTTCTTTGAAAACCTGTTCATAAGAATCAACAACCTGACCGAGGAAATCATCAACTTCTTCTGACTTGTAAGTACCTCTGCCTGCCTGCTGAAACTGATAACCTTTAATTTTGTTCGGTGTTAACATAGCCATTTCACTATCCACCCTTTCACATATTCACAATATTCTCAAATCAGTTGCTGCCGAAAACTATACCATCCATGTTATTGCTGTCAAAACCGTCTCCGCCTGTGTAGTCATAACCTGCAGGTTTGATAATATATGTTCTGAATGCAACTCTCTTGAGTTCAGCATTGTTTGCAATAGTTACGCCGTAAATAAAGTCAATAATTCTCTGAGTGGTAGCATTGTCAGCGTTCTCAAGGTTAATTACAACCATACGTTTATCGTTGATATTCTTTGCAATTTCACCTACATCTTCAAATCTTTCAAGTTTTGCAACAACAACATGAGGTCTGTTACCTGAAGGTTTCTGCACGGTGTTTCTTGCATAGTTAGATGCTGAACCGAAATCTACAACCTTGCTTTTTTCAGTTCTTCTGGGTTCGTAGTTTTCAATTTCTTCGTATTTTTCTATAGGTTCATATCTTGAACTCTGGGGTGCTGCAACATCTTCGTAGCCCTCATCAGGAAGGTCTTCAAAACCATCATCACTGCCTAATACAAGGTCTTTCATTTTTTCAAACAAATTCATTTATATGTCCTCCTTGAGAAATTTAATATACTCTTTTACCGAAAAGCGATGAACCTACTCTGACTTCAGTTGCACCCTCTTCAATTGCCTGCACGTAGTCACCTGACATTCCCATTGAGAGAATGCTCATATCTATATTATCTATGTTTTTGCTCTTAATGTCAAGAAACATCTTATACATATTTGAAAAAAATCTTCTCGCATCATCGCCGTTTTCGCAAATGGGTGGAATAGCCATAAGACCTTTCACTCTTATATTGGAAATTTCGCCGATTTCTGACAAAAACTCTGTCAGAAGCACACTGTCTATGCCGAATTTGCTATTTTCCATTCCAACATTTACTTCGACTAAAACGTCCATAACTTTGTCAATTTTTTTACATTCCTTGCTTATTTCTTTAGCAAGACGAACACTGTCAACAGATTCAATCATCGTCACATGCGGAACAATAAGTTTTACCTTATTTGTCTGGAGATGACCTATAAGATGAACTTCTTTTCCCTCAAGATTGAGTTCATCTTTTTTGGAAAGAAACTCCTGAACTCTGTTTTCTCCCATAAGGTCAATATCGCAAGAAACCAGTGCATGATTTATAAAAATGGGGTCAACTGTTTTTGTAACTGCCATAAGGCTTATGTCTTCAGCCTTTCTTCCGCTCTTTTCGGCTGCAGAGGCAATATTTTCTTTTATCACCTTTGCATTTTCCGTAATATCACGGAACCTGCTTTCGTTATACGATTTTGCTGTCATACAAACCATTTCCTTCAACTATTACTTCGTCATAAAGTTTAATATAAGATTTTTCAAGGAGTTTTGAGCGTGAATGAATATCTTCACATTCAACTATCCATGAAGGCTCTTCTCTGTAACGTTTCGAAAGTTGTGCAGTATAAATTCTGTTTTCTGCATCTATTTCGTCCATTTGATTTTCATAATTTGCATTTTCTGCTTCATAGGTTCTTGAAACAACATAGTCATCACCTGTGTAAAGCACGGTAATTCTTCTGAAATTTACAAGATTTCCTCGTTTAATATAAACACCGTTAACACCGTCAAGAGTTCTCAGTGCTTCTTTGGGGATTTTATAACCTGAAATTGTTTCAATAATTATTTCTGCATTTTCAATACGCATGTCACCCGTTCCGGGAATAATAGTATTGCATCTGAGAATAAGTGCTGCTTTTCCTTTGGAATCGGAATTAATTGCTGCAACTGTCATCCTTACATCATCTGCAGAGGAATCAACAAAACGTACCTTTACGCTTTTTCCTACAGTAAGTTCGTCAATATCATTTCTTTCAACTGATGCCACAACATACCAGTTGAAATTGTTTATCAGTTTTCCTGCACCTGAAATTTTCGAGTTATCAGGTTTACTTTCAATTGCCTTTTCAATATCGGATGTTGTAAGTTTCATAACATCGGCATAATTGAGTGTTCGTTCGTAGCCGTCAGAATTACTTATATAATAACCTGTGTTATCAGCTTCAAGATAGTCAGGCATAACAGAACTGAGCGATGCACTTTCTGAACGGAGTTCTGCCAGAACTGCCGAAGTATCAACGTCATATCCTAAAGACACTTGTCTGCTTGTTTCTCTGTCACGGACTGAATAAGCAAGTTCGGAAACAGATGAAAAATCACCCGCTGACAAAGTTTCAACAAGGCTCAGAAATTTTTCGTTTGTAGTGGCTTCGTAGGAAGACATGTCCCTGATGTTCAGTTTATCCGCTGCTGCAATGTTTTCAAAACGGACAAGCTCTTTATTGATTTTCTGAAGTTCAACGTATTTTTCTGCATCAGAATCATTTGCAAAAACTGCTGCTATATCCTGACCTTCAGCCACTCGCTGACCTTCTTCTACAAGAGGAACAACAGTACCTGTGGCTTTGCCTGAAATATATGTTTCGTCACGGACAATAAAAACCTTTGAGTTAATACTCTTTTCAACTGTTTTCATTGTTGCGATTTCTGTTTTTACGGGGCTGTAGTTTGCATCAATAGCATTATAAACAAGATATGCTACCATGAAAATTGCAAGAGCATATACCATTACAATAACAGTTGTGAAAATAATCTTATTAAACTTTTCACTTAACTTTTTTGTTTCCATGCAAACCAATCCCCCTTCTGTTTATTTTCCAAGAAAGGCTTTCACCATTTCTTCAGCTTTCGCTACAAGAGTTTCAGATGTAAACTCATCTATATTAAGCCAATTTACATTTTCGTTTCTTCTGAACCATGTAAGTTGCCTTTTTGCATATCTTCGGGTTGCCTGTTTAAGATTGTTTTTTGCCTCTTCAAGCGAAAGAATACCGTCAAGGTAAGGTTTCATTTCTTTATATCCTATTGCCTGACATGCAGTTGAAGCACTTTCAGTTTCAAAAAACATTCTTGTTTCTTCAACAAGACCGTTTTCTGTCATAATGTCAACACGTCTGTTTATTCTGTCATAAAGAATTTCTCTGTCTGTGGCATTAAGACCAATTATAAAACTGTCATAAGGGCTTTCTTCAAGATGGGAAAGCTCATTCTGACAAGTAAGCGTTTTTCCGCTTGAATAAAAAATCTCAAGTGCTCTGATGACTTTCAGGGAGTTGTTGGGATGAATTTTTTCTGCTGCTGCAGGGTCTTTAACTTTCAGTTCACTATAAAGATTTTCTATACCTTCATTTTCAAGGCGTTTGTTGAGTTCAAGTCTTATTTCGTCATTTTTTGTGTTTTCAAGGAAAGTTGTGTTACCGAGGAATGAATCAACGTAAAGTCCTGTTCCACCTGCTATGATTGGAAGTTTCCCACGCTTTACTATGTCATTCACTGCGTTTGTTGCAAGTTCTTTGAACCTTGCAACGCTGAACTCCTCATCCGGAGATATTATGCTGATAAGATGATGAGGAACTCCTGACATTTCCTCTTCATCAGGTTTTGCCGTAGCAATGTCCATACCTTTATAAACCTGCATAGAGTCAGCTGAAATAACTTCACCGTTAAAAGCTTTTGCAAGTTTTACCGCAAGAGATGTTTTGCCTGATGCAGTAGGACCTACAACGGCAACTACTTTAATTTTTTCCATATTTTATTCTCACTGTATTCTTCCGAAGAATTTTTCAAGTTCTCTTTTTGTAAGTTCTGCAAGAACGGGTCTTCCGTGAGGACAGTATCTTACTTCTTCATCACTGAGAAGTTTTGCTGTGAACTTTTCAAGCTCATATCTGTCCGTCTTATCCCCTGCTTTTACCGCCGCACGGCATGCTGAAGAATGGAAAATCCAATCAAGTTTTTCGCTTATAAGTTCATTTTTATTCTGCAAGAGGTATGTTGCAGTTTCAACGAGAATATTTTCAACGTCATTTGCATCAATAACCGACGGACACTCTCTGACAATAACGCTTCCTGTTCCGAAAGGTTCAACGCTGAAACCTGCTTTTTCAAGAATTTCAATGTTATTTGTAATCACATCAAACTCTTCTTTTGAAAGAGTAACCGTTACGGGAACCATAAGAGACTGCATGAAAATTCCGTCTGTTCTGTTTTTCAGGTCGTTGTAAATCATTCTTTCGTGTGCGGCATGTTTATCAATAATCATCAACTTGCCTTCACACTCTACGAAAATATATGTTTTGAATGCTTCTCCGATAATTTTGAAATCGGGTACTGCTTTTTCTTCTTTTTCAACTATAACTTCCTCTTTGACTTTTTCCTGAGGTACTGTAACTTCTTCTTTTACAGGTTCGGGAATTACTTCTTTTTTAACTTCAGGCTGAGGAGGTGTATAAACTGTTACTCGGGGTTTGACGATAGGTTCTTCCGTTTTCTTAACTTCCGTCTGTGTAATTACAGGATTATAGACCTCTTCAGGCTGACGGAAAATAAGTTCCGTCGTTTCCTTTTTCGGTTTCTCCTGAACGGGAGTTACCTGAGGCTTAATCACCTGAGGTTTCGGCTCAAACTTAATCTGCTCTGCCTTTTCAGGAACAAACACCTGAGGTTTTGCAAATTTGGGAGTAGAAAGCACCTTTTCAAGTTCAACCTGAGGTCGTTCTCTGTCCTGACTCAGAGCATTTTTCACTCCGTAATAAATACAGTCATAAATTGCCTTTTCGTTGGCAAAACGCACCTCTAATTTTGAGGGATGAACGTTAACATCAACTGTTTCATTCGGGACTGTAAGATTTATAACACATGCAGGAAATTTACCTGCCATAATTGAATTTTTGTAACTTTCAGAAAGTGCTGCAGAGCCTGTCTGTGTTTTCACAAGACGTGAATTGAGGAAAAACATCTGCATATTTCTGTTTGCTCTTGCATAAACAGGTTTGGAAATATAGCCTTTTGCCGTTACTCCGTTCAGAGAATAATCAATCGGAATAAGACTATTTGCAAATTCTTTTCCGAAAACAGCATAAATTGCCGACGTCAGTTTTCCGTCACCGGGTGTAAGGAGAGTTTCTTTGCCGTCACGGATAAATCTGAAACTGATTTCAGGATGCGAAAGTGCCACTCTGTCCATAACACCTGCTACTGCATTTGCTTCGCTGACATCCTTTTTCAGGAATTTCATTCTTGCGGGAGTGTTGAAAAACAAATCACGGACAATAAGGGTTGTACCGTCGGGACATCCTGCATCATCAAGGAGGATTTCTTCTCCACCCTCAATGCGGTAATGAGTTCCTGTGTTTTCTTCAGAGGCTTTTGTCATCACTTCAACCTTTGAAACTGCACTGACAGAAGCTAACGCTTCACCTCTGAAACCGAGAGTACCGATTGCATCAAGGTCTTCCTGCTTTGCAATCTTACTTGTTGCATGGCTGACAAAGGCATTTCTTATGTCTTCCCTTAAAATTCCGCATCCGTTATCGGTAACTCTGATATAAGTTATTCCTCCGTGCTGAATTTCTACGGTAATGATTGTAGACCCTGCGTCAATTGAGTTTTCTACTGCTTCTTTCACAACAGATGACGGACGCTCAACCACTTCACCTGCTGCAATAAGGTCTGCTATATACTTTGGTAACACATTGATTTTTGCCATTTCCGTCACCTTCTTTCATTAAAACTCTTTCGTTAAAATTCTTTTGCTTTACCTACAAGCTCATAAAGTTTTGAAAGAGCTTCAATAGGTGTTAATGTATTGACATCAATTACTTTCAGTTCATCTATAATTTCATTTGATGAATTTGTTGTAAATGAAAATTGTGCATCGTATTCAGGTAAAGCAGGAGCAAGTTCAACTTCTCCTTCAAGACGTTCAGTTTTTCCGTCAAGAAGTTCAAGTTCTTCAAGAATTTCTCTTGCACGTTTTACAACACTTGAGGGAACACCTGCAAGTTTTGCAACTTCAATACCGTAACTTCCGTCTGCTTTGCCTCTTACAATTCGTCTGAGGAAAGTTATGTCATCACCACGTTTTTTTACTGCGATGTTATAATTCACAACACCCTGAACTTTGCTTTCAAGTTCAGTAAGTTCATGATAGTGGGTTGCAAAAAGAGTTTTTGCACCGAGTTTCTTTTTATCGGCAGTAAATTCAAGAACTGCCCTTGCAATACTCATACCGTCAAAGGTTGATGTACCTCTGCCTATTTCGTCAAAGATAATAAGGCTTTTTGAAGTTGCCTGACGGAGAATCTGAGAAACTTCACTCATTTCAACCATAAATGTTGTCTGACCTGCTGCAAGGTCATCAGATGCACCTACACGAGTGAAAATACTGTCACAGATTGAAATTCTCGC
>JAZRNJ010000285.1:0-5473 GCA_045648125.1 Acutalibacteraceae bacterium | reverse complement strand
AGTAGTAGGCATTCATGATCTTGTTCTTCACAACTATGGCTCAACAAAAACATTCGGTAGTATCCATGTTGAAGTACCTGCAAACGAAAATGTGCTTGTTGTTCATGAAATTATGGATAATATTGAATTAGAAATAAAGAAGAAATACGGTGTAGAAATTGTCGCACATACAGACCCGATTGAAACTGACAATGAACTCGTGGAAACAAATAAAAAATTTATTATTGATATAATAAGAAAAATTGATGAAAAACTTACAATTCATGATTTCCGATTAGTCAGTGGTCCGACACACACTAATCTTATTTTCGACGTGGTTTTACCATATAACATTAAAATGAGTGAGAATGAGTTAAAACAACTTATTTCAAACAAAGTCAAGGATGCAAAGCATGAATACAACTGTGTTATAACAGTTGACAGAGACTATTCAGGCGTATCAAAATAATAAAAGAGTCAGCTTTTGTGTAAAACGACAAAAGTTGACTCTTTTTTTCTATTATTTTTTTCGACTATTTTCGTTTTACCCCTTTTCAAAATACAAAAAGAATAGTACAATATATATACGAGTTCATCTAAGATTCGACTAAATAGTGTGGAGGAAGTAAAAATGCCGAATTCAAACGAAAAATTTGAAACAATACCTGTAGGTCAACTTGGTATCATCGCATTACCCGGTTGTGAAGAACTTGCAGAAAAAATTGACAAATATCTTGTAAGATGGAGAAATGAACGCGACAGCGAACACACAACAACTATTGCTTTTGCCGGATATCAGAAAGATTCATATCTCCTCGACATGCATTTCCCTCGTTTTGGTACAGGCGAAGGTAAAGCATCAATCAGTGAAACAGTCAGAGGTTTTGATATTTTCATTGTCTGCGACATGTTCAACCACGGTCTTAGTTATAAAATATACGGCAAGACTCATTATATGAGTCCTGACGACCATTATGCAAACCTCAAGAGAGCAATCAGTGCTATCGCAGGTAAAGCAAGAAGAATCACAGTTATTATGCCTATGCTCTATGAAGGAAGACAGCATAAGCGTTCTTCAAGAGAATCACTTGACTGTGCAATTGCACTTCAGGAACTTTGTGCATACATGGGTGTTGACAACATCATCACATTTGATGCTCACGACCCCAGAGTACAGAACGCAATTCCTCTCAATGGTTTTGAAAATGTTCAGCCTACTTATCAGATGATTAAGGCAATTGTCAAGAATGTTCCCGACATCAACTTTGACAAAGACCACCTTATGGTTATTTCACCTGACGAAGGTGGTATGGGCAGATGTATTTACTACTCAACTGTTCTTGGTGTTGACCTCGGTATGTTCTACAAGAGACGTGACTACTCAGTAATTGTTAACGGCAGAAACCCCATCGTTGCTCACCAGTTCCTCGGTGACAATGTTGAAGGCAAAGATGTTATTATTGTTGACGACATGATTTCATCAGGCGAATCAATGATTGAAGTAGGCAGAAAACTTAAAGCACTCAAAGCAAAAAGAATTTTTGTATGTACAAGTTTTGGTCTTTTCTGTGAAGGTCTTGAAGCATTTGATAAGGCATATGCAGAAGGCATGATTGATAAGGTGTTTACAACAAACCTTATCTACAGAACACCTGAACTTCTTGAGAGAGAATGGTACTGTGAAGTTGACCTTTCAAAATATATTTCATATATCATTGACACTCTTAACCACGACATGTCAGTAAGCAAACTTCTCAATCCTGCTGACAGAATTTACAAACTTCTTACATCTAAAGGCTTCAATGTGCCTGACCACTCAAGTAAATAAATTGAACTTAAATAACCTGATTTTTCGGAATCAGGTTATTTTTTTATAATTATTGAAATTTTTTCTGAATATGTTATAATATTACCATAAATTTAAAAGGAGGTGTTATTGTGGAAATTTCAGCAGCAGCTCAGTGGATTAATGAAACTTTTGCAAGTTTCGACTATGCTATCATGGAATTTTTTCACAATCTGAATGTCGGCAAATTCAGTGACTTTTTTGATTTCTTTATGGGTTACTTTACAAAACTCGGTGATGACGGTATATTCCTCATCGTGCTTTCATTAGTACTTATGGTTTTCAAAAAAACACGAAAAGTCGGCACAGCAATGCTCGGAGCAATTATTATCGGTGCATTGTTTACAAACATATCAATCAAACCTATTATTGCTCGTCCCAGACCTTACATTGACGAGACACACATTTTCCATCAGTGGTGGCTTGATGCAGGAGCACATGTAGAAAGCGAATTCTCATTCCCCTCAGGACACACAACATCTGCAATGGCAGTAATGACAGGTCTTTTCTTTACAACAAATAAAAAGTACAGTTGGACAGCATTTATTTTCGCAGTTGTAATGGGAATTACAAGAATTTATCTCTGTGTTCACTTCCCCTCAGACGTTATCGGCGGTCTCATTGTAGGCTTCCTTGCAGGTCTTATTTCATCATTGATTGTGAACGCATTTTTTAAAAGCAACATCAAATTATTTAAATGGTTCTTTAATTTCGATTTGTTTAAAAAGAAAAAAGCATAATCATTAAAAAAAGAAACAGCCCATCGCTTGATGGGCTGTAATTTTTTATTCAGGTGTGTATTCAAAGCAATCCATAAGTTTCAATTTAAACAGATTTCTTACATGCATTGTGTCGATTTTGTTTTTGATTTCATCATCTTCACAAACACCTGTTCTGATGTACTTATCAAGAACTGCATAAGTAAAGCCGAGGTTATCTTCATCAGTTTTACCACAAAGACCGTCAATAGGCACTTTTTCTACAAATCTGTCGGGAAGTCCACACTCTCTTGCAACTGCCTTTACCTCCTGAACAGTAAGACGTGAAAGTGGGCTGAAATCCCCCGCCATATCACCGTATTTTGTTGAATAACCAACCCAGTCTTCTGACAAATTGCATGTATTTGCAACTCTGCCATTAAAACTCTGTGAAACTGCGTAGAGTGCAGCCATTCTCAGTCTTGGGGGTAAATTAGTTTTAGTGAAGGGAGAAATCTCTGTCATATTACTTACCTGAGACATAATTGACTCATAAGCATCTTTGATATTCAGAGTATAGCTTTTGATACCTAAAAAATCAACAAGGTCCTGAGATACATCAATATCAAACTGTTCTCCGTTGGGCATAAGAACACCGATAACACGGTCTTTACCGAGTGCTTCAACGCAAAGTGCTGCAACAGCAGAACTGTCTTTACCGCCTGAAATACCAATTACGGCATTACATCCTTTTCCGTTTTTTTCAAACCACTCTTTAATCCATTCAACTACATCATTTTTCACTTTTACTGCATCAAACATTTCATAGCCACCTTAATCAATAAATTTTATCAAGTATTTCAATGACATTTGCAATTGCGCCGTTATTGTTCGACCGTACAATATAATCTGCATTTTTTAAAACATCTTTATTTCCGTTTTCGGGCACAAAACCTTTGGCTGCTGCAACAATCATTTCCATATCGTTAAGACCGTCACCCACAGCATAAGCATTTTCAGGCAAAACACCTAAATGTTTTGCCATTTTAAGAAGTCCGCTGCCTTTGTCTACTCCTTTTGCCAGAACCTCAATAAACTCACCTGTTGTTTTGATATATGAAATATCAGGCAGAAAATCGTCTATGAATTCATGAACAAGTTTTGGGTCAGTTTTGCCACAAGCAAGCATTGCTTTTTGCCACGGAATTATCGTTTCTGCAGGCTCATTACAAACTTCATACTCAATTCCCTGACTCGAAAAATGCCTGTGAGTTGAGTCAGAAAGATTGATTGCAAAGGTTTTATTAAAAGGATACATCTCAACTGCTATATCAGGAAATTCCTTTAACAGTTTTTCAACAGCAGAAATACCTTCTTCTTTAAGTCCGTCAAAAAATACAGGTTCACTTTTTTCATAATCATAAGCCATTGCTCCATTTGCAAGAAGCACAGGAGCATTAATATATTCCGGACTATATTTGTGAAACCCCTGATATGTTCTGCCTGTTGATACGGAAAACAAACCGCCATTTTGGGTAAAATATGAAATCATTTCAATATTGTCGGCAGTTATTTCACCTTTATCATTTGCAAAAGTACCGTCAAAATCAGTCAATATAAGAACATTATCAAACTTACCCATTTATTTTTCCTCACCAAGGTATGCTTCCAACCTGTAAATCGGAAATCCCATATCTGAAAAACGTTTCTCATATTCTGTTATTATATTTCCTTCAAAGTCGCTTTTATGGAGGTCAAGAGAAATGTTTTTCATCTTATATCCCGCTACAGAAAACTCTTCAAGAGAGTATTCAAAAAAGTGCATATTATCTGTTTTCTGATGAATTTCAGCACCGTCCTGCAAAATTGAAGAATATATTTTAAGGAATTTCCTGTTAGTAAGTCTGTGATTCTTATACTTATTTTTGGGATATGGACAAGAGAAATTCAGATAAATACGTGAAATTGACTTAGGAGGTATGTATTTTTCAAGATACTCTGCAGAACATTTCAGAAACCTTACATTTTTAAGTTCATTTTTCATTGCAGTTTCACATGCAGAAACAATTACATTGCCAATTTTTTCAACTGCAAGAAAATTTATATCGGGATTCTGTCTTGCTTTTTCATTGACAAAACCACCCTTGCCGCAACCAATTTCAAGTTCAACAGGATTATCATTACCGAACAATTCTTTAAAATCAAAATATTCTTTTGTTTCTATTGATGTTTCAAAATTTAAATCATCAGTCATCGCCTTAATGAAATAATTACCACATGCTTCAAGACGTTCATCAAGGTGCTTCTTTTTTCTCATTCTCATAACTATAACTCCGATACTTTAGATTAAAATGATTATACACCAAATTTAATTTTTTGGCAACAAAAAACACGGCATTATACCGTGCTTTTTAAAAATTATAAATCAAGTTTTAAATCATTTTCTTTAATCCAACCGATTTTTCTTAAAGGGAATGCGATAATAGGTGTAATGATTGCAGGAATAATTACAGAAATTGCAATAAGTCCTATCCAATCCATAGTAGTTATTGAATCTTTCACACCATTGGTAATATCATTTATCCAACCTGTATACACACCAATCTGTCCTACAAAACCACATGTACCCATACCTGATGAAATGGCAGCACCATTCATTTCGAGTTTGAAAAGGCAAGTAGCAACAGGTCCACAGATTGCAGAAGCAACTGTTGGCGGAATCCATATTTTGGGATTTTTTACAATATTGCCCATCTGAAGCATACTTGTGCCAATGCCCTGTGCAAGAAGACCACCAAATTTATTTTCTTTGTAGGACATAACTGCAAATCCTACCATCTGTGCACAACAACCTGCAAGTGCAGCACCACCTGCAAGACCGGTAAGGCTGAGAGCAGCACAAATAGCAGCACTACTGATGGGAAGAGTAAGAGCAACACCGACTACTACT
>JAZRNJ010000284.1:0-4214 GCA_045648125.1 Acutalibacteraceae bacterium | reverse complement strand
CCTTGAAATTGTTGACGAACTTATAAAAATAAAGAATGAGACAGGTTATCCCGAAAGAATCCGTTGGAATTATGCAAAAAATAATTTTGAAAATGTTTTTACAATTGTTAAAAAATTAAAGGATTGCAACCTTGACAGAATCGGTGCGACTCTCTCTTTTCAGAGTCTTTCTCCGGAAGTCCTTAAAAACATCGGCAGAGCAAATGCATCACTTGATTTCTACAAAGAGTTACTTTCTGCATACCGTAAAGAAAATATGAGATGTTATTCAGAGATGATATTGGGTATGCCCGGTGAAACTTATGAAAGTTTTACTAAAGGCATAGCAACTCTCTTTGAAATAGGACAGCATTTTGTTTTTGATGTTTATTCATGCATAGTTTTGCCTAATGCAAGAATGAATCAGCCTGAATATATAGCAAAACACGGCATAAAAACAGTCCGTCAGGAAATGCTCAGAGACCATGCAAGTGCAAGTTCTTTTGATATACCTGAGTATAACAATATCATTATAGAAACAAATACAATGAGCAGGGAAATGTGGATTCGTTCAACAGTTTTCTACTGGATGGTAAAAATGCTCCACGGAAGTGGTTTTGTCAGAACTTTTGCCATATACCTCCATTACGAAATGGGTATAGGATACGATAAATTTTATGACGAAATGCTCGATTATTTTGAAGAGAATAAAAATTTGTTCGTATCATCCCTTTATTCTGAAGTGAAAAACAGAACAGAAGATATTTCTCAGGGAAACAAAATCAATGCTCTTGTTTTTGAACCAAGCGGAGATATACATTGGACTGAGTGTGAATATATTGCTCTGAAAGCTCTTGAAAAATTTGATTTGTTCTTTAAAGAAATGGAACCTTTCCTCAGAAAATTCAATATCCCCGAAGATGTTTATGCAGATTTAATGTCTTATCAGAAAGCCATAATCCGTAAACCGGGTGATAAAGAACAGGAAGTATCTCTCAGTTACGACCTTCATGATTATTTTGAAAAGATTTACCTTAACGAATATCATCCTCTTGAAAAAAGAGAACACAAACTTCTGCTCAGAGATAGTAAAGTATATGATACATGGCCTGATTTCAGCAGATTTGTTGTGTGGTACGGAAAAATGGGTTGGTCTTCCTATAAAGACGATGTGAAAGAAATAGTTGACACTCAGAGGTAAAATGCAAGTAAAAGAGGATGTAAAAACTTTTGTTTTTACATCCTCTTAATTATTTTATTTCACTTGAATCATTAAGAACAAGGGTACTCTGCAGGAACAGAACATCTGTACCCTCAAAATCTACGAAATATCCCAGGAAATTAGGAGATACTCGTCTGATGTCAATGAGTGTTACTTTGCTGTACCCCTGAGCAAGTAATGGTGCAATAGCATTTGCGTAAGAGTCTCTGAAAACAATCAACTCTTTATCATTTGTTGCCTTGGGGTTTTCAATTTCAAGAATTGATCTGTTAGGCCCTGAAAGGAACATTTCGTAAGGGTCAGCAACTGCTTCGCTTTTACTTGTGAGTTTTTCCATGTCATACATAGGAATGTATGAAGATGTTTCAAGGTCTTTCACCTTGCAATTTTCGAGAACATCGTTTGTCAGATAATACAACTTATCTGCTTCAATGGGCATTGCAGCCTGACCGTGATATACGCCGTAGAAAGGTGTTTCTACTTCTTTTTGTTCGTAATCACCGTTTATTTCAGTTCCCATTTTTTCTGCAAGATACTCAGCAACATCAGTGATTTTTTCCTGTCTCCAGTGAGTGTCCGTTGCGTAATAATCAGAAAGTTCAAGAAGCGGGAAAATATCAATATACTCTGCATAGTCCATCTGATTTTTTACACGCTCTGCAAAATCTTTGTAGTCAATGGAAAGATAGCCTTCTTTTTCAGATACAAAGTAGTTTTTATCGGGAACGAGTGATGAAAAAATCCTGATATCCTTATCTTTCAGATGATTTTCATAAATAAATTCAAAACGTCCCAGTGCATAGTCAACTGATTTTTTGTTCATGGGATATTCCATTTTCACAATGTATCCGTCATGACAGTAAAAATCGTTGTTATCCTTGTGCTGAAAAAGATAGAATGAAGCCATTGCTTTCAGAGTACGGAAACTGTCTCTAAGAGGAAAATGGTCAAGTGTGTATGAGTCAAATTTGCTCATGAATTCACCTGAAAGGATTGTTTCTGTATTGATTTCAGGGAAAAGTGCAAGTTTTCGTCTTTCTGTTTGAGAAATTTCTGCATCAGGCTGAATAATGCTCCATGCAAAAAATCCGAAAACAAAAATTACCGTAAGGCAAATAACAATTATATTTTTTACTTTCGACACATTATCCCTCCTCAGAAACGGAAATAAAGAAACGGATTGAAAGACCCGTCTATAAGAAATGCAGTACAAAGGACAAGAAGACCCATGATTACCACAACTTCTCCTACACTTACAATACCTTTGAGTTTTTCGTTATTACCAAGTGATGAAACGATTTTTTTCGGCAGGGGTGTTGCACCGATAATGCCCACAAGAATAATCACACCGAAACTTCTGAGATAATATAAAGTTTCCTGAGAAATTGCAGGGAACTGACCTGCACCGAACATTGAACCGATTCTTTCAAGTGCCTCTGTGGGTGTAGCAGCATCAAACAGCACAAAACTTATTGTTACGAAAAGCAACACATAAATGTGATTCAATACACGTGTTTTTTTGAGGAATTTCATGAGGAACATTTTTTCTGCCACAAGAAGTACTGCGAAATAAAGTCCCCAAAGAATGAATGTCCATGCAGCACCGTGCCAGAAGCCTGTTGCCATCCACACAACAAGAATATTGAAGAAAAATCTTGGCTTTGAAACTCTGTTGCCACCCATGGGAATATAGAGATAATCTCTGAACCAACTGCCGAGAGACATGTGCCATCTTCTCCAGAATTCTGAAATGCTTGAAGAAATATAGGGATAGTTGAAGTTCTCCATAAAATCAAATCCCATTATTTTACCAAGACCGATTGCCATATCGCTGTAACCTGAGAAATCAAAGTATACGTGCAGAAGATAGGCAACGGCATAAATCCAATAGAAAAGAACGGATTTATCGTCAGACTCTTTGAAAATTGACACAAGTTCACCAAGGATATTTGCAAGGAGAATTTTTTTGCTGAGACCTATTACAAATCTTCTGATACCGTGAGAAATTTTTTCTAAACTGTACTCACGTTTTTCAAGCTGTTTTGCAACATCAGAATATCTTACAATAGGACCTGCAATCAACTGGGGGAACATTGCAATATAAGCTGCAAGGTTTATGAAATTACGCTGTGCTTTCGCATCTCCGCGATATACGTCAACCGCATAACTGAGAATCTGGAAAGTATAGAAACTGATACCGATAGGTAAAACAATTCTCAGTAAAGGAACTGACATTCCGGTTAACACATTGAAATTTTCAATGAAAAAGTCCGCATATTTATAGTATCCCAGCATACCGAGACTAAAAATAACCGAAGCGACCAAAAACACTTTTGATCGCTTCATGCCGTGATACTTTTCAATCAATAACCCGAACACATAACCCTGTGTTATGGATATTAGCATAAATATCAGGAACTTCGGCTCGCCCCACCCGTAAAAGAAAAGGCTTGAAAGGAGCAGAACCGCATTTCTGAATTTTTCAGGAAGAGCGAAGTACAGTAAAAATACAATCGGCAGAAAATAAAATATAAAAGGAATACTTGAGAAAAGCATGTATTTTACTCCACTTCAGATTAAATTATTTTTTAAAAAATTATGCTACGATTGCTTCTTCAACTGCAACTTTTGCTGATGAATATACAGAAAGAAGTTTTGCTGTGAAGTTATCAACAACTTCTCCGTTACCGAAGTAAGAAATTACGCAACCGTCAACAGTTACGATAACAAGTTTTTCAGGGAAACCGCACATCCAGCGAGTGCTGAGAATGCTGTCTTTAACTGCACTTACAAGTGCTGCTGAATCAGCTGTGTTAACAAGTCTGTATGCTGCGCAAGTAAATGTATTTGCGTTCATCATGTGCATAAGTGTTGCTGCTGCATCAATTTTACCCATAGCATCTGCAGGGAAGTGAGTTGTTGCAGTGAAGCCTTCTGCATCTTCAAGACCATATACACCGGGGCCTTCCATGTTCATGTTTGCTTCTGTCATGTCACCACCTGCTACGGGGAA
>JAZRNJ010000283.1:0-3556 GCA_045648125.1 Acutalibacteraceae bacterium | reverse complement strand
AACGGCTTTGAAAGAAAGAACGGTTTCTTCCCCCTTAAATATGTTTGTATGACTCAGTATGATGCAACAATGCCTAATGTAACAGTTGCATTTGCAAATGAGGACCTTACAATGACAATGGGTGAATATATTTCTTCACTTGGTATGACTCAGCTTCGTATTGCTGAAACACAGAAATATGCTCACGTAACATTCTTCTTCAACGGTGGTGTTGAGGCTCAGTTCCCCGGTGAAGACAGAATTCTTATCAACTCACCCGATGTTGCAACATTTGATATGAAACCTGAAATGAGTGCTTATGAAGTTACAGATGCTGTGGTTGAACAGGTGCTTTCAGGAAAATATGATGTTATTATCATCAACTATGCAAACTGCGATATGGTTGGACACACAGGTATTTTTGAAGCAGCAGTTGCAGCAGTAGAAGCTGTTGATGAATGTGTAGGAAGGCTCGCAGATGCAGTAGCAAAAATGGACGGTAAGATGATTATCACAGCTGACCATGGTAATGCTGACAATATGCTTGACGAAGCAGGGGAGGCTTTCACACCTCACTCAACAAACCCTGTTCCTGTTATTACAGTGGGAAGCAATTATGCTCTTAAAGAAGGCGGAAAACTTTGTGACCTTTGCCCCACACTTCTTGATATTATGGGTCTTGAACAGCCCAAAGAAATGACAGGCGAAAGTCTTCTTGTGAAATAATTTTTTTAGTGAGTAGTGTCTGCTGTGGAGAAACATGGCAGACACTTAATCTTTAGGGAGGTGTACTTGTGGGAAAATACAGCGGATATATGATTTGTACTGATTTGGACGGTACCTTTACTCAGCTTTCTGAAAATCAGGAAATGTATATCAGCAGAGAAAACATCCAAGCTGTTGAATGTTTCAAGGCAGAAGGCGGACTTTTTACTTTTTCCACAGGCAGACGTCCTGATTACATAAAGGAAAATATTTTTCCTTTTGTAAAGCCCAATGCACCAATGATAACAGTAAACGGAGCATCAATTTTTGATTGGGAAAGAAATGAAATTTTAAAATCAGTTTTTCTTCCGAAAAATGTTCTTGATGCACCGTTAATTGCTTACCAAAAATTCAGAGATTCTCTTGAAGAAGTTTATATAATCGCAGAAAGGGAAGAATTCTGTCTTCAATATGCAGAAGAAAATTTTAAAGAAAAATATAATGATATAATTTGTCGTTATGATAATTGGTATAAATTTGTTTTCAGAGGAATCAACGAAGAAAAAACTGTTTTGTTCCAAAATTTCTTGAAGGGTTTATATTCTGATAATTGTTCTTTACCCAGAAGCTGGGAAACAGGGCAGGAAATTTTATCAATAAACGCTACAAAAGGCGAGAGGGCAAAAGAACTTAAAGAGATGTATCCTGATGTTCATACTCTTATCTGTGTGGGTGATTATGAAAACGACATTTCTATGATTGAAGTGGCAGATAAAGGATATGCAGTTTCAAATGCAATTGAAAGCGTTTTAAAAGCAGCAGATTACATTACCGTGGCAAATACTGAAGGTGCAATTGCAAAAATTATAGAAGAAATTTAAAAAGGTCAGAAATACTCTTGCATTTCTTGAAGATTTATATTATAATACTGAAGTGAGCTTTGTTTTGGTCATGTGGCGTGTGGGTCCTGTGCGACGGGGCGCCGTGAACCATGTCAGGCGGGGAATCGAGCAGCATTAAGCGGTTAGCGCTGTGCGCCACAGTCCGCCTGCATGCCATATGACCAAGGCAAAGCTTTTATTTTATTTATGATGAAAGGGTGAAAAAGATGTATCAGGTACTTTACAGAAAATACAGACCTAAGGTTTTCAGCGACATTGCAGGTCAGGAACATGTTACTTCAACTCTTTCAAACGAACTAAAAGAGGGCAAAATTTCTCATGCTTATCTGTTCAATGGTTCACGTGGTACAGGTAAAACGACATGTGCCCGTATTCTTGCAAAGGCTGTGAACTGTCTTGACCCTCAGAACGGAAACCCTTGTAACGAGTGCGAAATGTGTAAAGGCATTGAAAACGGTTCAATCCTTGATGTTATTGAAATTGACGCAGCAAGTAACAGAGGCGTTGATAATATCCGTGACCTGACGGACGAAGCAAATTTCACTCCTGCCAATGCAAAATACAGAGTTTACATCATCGACGAAGTTCACATGCTTACAATTGAGGCTTTCAATGCACTTCTCAAAACTCTTGAAGAGCCACCTGAACATGTGAAATTTATCCTTGCCACAACAGAGGTTCACAAACTTCCTCCCACAATTCTGTCCCGATGTCAGCGTTTTGATTTCAGAAGAATTCCCGTTGAGGATATTGTGAAAAGGCTTAAATTTGTATGTGAAGCTGAAGGTCTTACAATTGACGATGAAGCAGCGTCATTAGTGGCATCAATTGCTGACGGTGCTCTCAGAGATGCACTTTCTCTCCTTGACCAGTGTGCATCACGAAGCAGAAATATTACTTCAGAAGTTGTTGAGAATGCAGCAGGTATGGCAGGTAAAAGTTATCTTTATGAACTTGCCGATGCACTTAATGACAAAGATACATCAAAAGTTTTTCAGATGATAGATAATCTCCACAATGCATCCTGCGATATGGAGAGACTGTGTAGCGAACTTATCAGCCATTTCAGAAACTTAATGGTTACAAAAACTGTTAAAAAGGCAGAAAAACTTATTGTCTGCACTCAGGAAGAATTAAAGAAAATTGACGAACAGTCACAGAAATTCACTCTTGAAAATATACTTTATTGCCTCTCTCAGCTTGAAACAACCCTTGCAAATATCAAGAGGGGACTTTCAGGCAGAATTGAAACGGAAATGGCAATGGTGAGAATTTGTTCTCCCAAACTTGACGAGACAAATAAAGCACTTCTTTCCCGTGTGGCAGAGCTTGAAATGAAATTGTCAGCAGTTGCTCAGGGTGAAAAGGTTGTTATAAAAACAGAAGTAAAAGAGCCTGCAGAAGTCAAAAAAGAAGAAGTGAAGAAACCCTCACTTCCGGTAGAGGACTCATTTACTCCACCACCACCGGAAGAAGAGGAATTTGTTCCTCCTGCACCGTCAGAGCCAACACCCAAACCTCAGGTGTCAGCACCTCAGGTGAAAAGAGAGCCTGAGGCTGAAACAAATACAGAAGGGGACAGACCTTTTGCTTTGTGGGCAGAAACTCTGGCTATTCTCGGTGAAACAGATAAGCCTTTGCGTGGTTTACTTGCAGGTTCAAGTGCAGTGCTCAGAGGAGATTTTGTGCTGATAAACAGTTTTAATCCAACACTCGACCAGTTTATCAGAATTGACACTCATCGCAGAGCATTGAGTGAAGCAATTTACAAAGCAGCAGGCAGAAAATACAGACTTGGTATTTTCAAAGGTGAGCAGAAAAAAGAAACAACGGGCGGTAAAAAAGACCCCCTTGATGATTTTATGAAAAAAGCAAACGCAAGTGATATTCCGTTTGATATTAATTAAAGGAGAGATTGAATATGAAAGCAAGAATTCCTAACCAGGGTGGTATGAATCAGGCAGCAATGC
>JAZRNJ010000282.1:0-7706 GCA_045648125.1 Acutalibacteraceae bacterium | reverse complement strand
GCCTGTTTCATTTCTTTCAGGTGTGTAGGGGTCATAGTGGACATCTGCTTCCATACAAGTTACACTTACGCAACGGTCTTTCATTATGTAAAGCAAAGGACCAAGTTCGTGTGTAAGGTATCTGATAGCAGGCTGCCATGTTCTCCAATGTCCTTCGGGATAATATGTAGGTGAAAATTCTTTGGGGTCAAGTGCATGAAGATATTCTGCTTCTGCATAAGCAATTTCACCAAACTGACCGTCTTCGTGCATTTTCTTCCATGTCTGGATGAATGCCCAGTAGCAGCAGTTTTCTGCAGCCATGTATGTAAGTTCGGGGTGAGCATTAACTGCATCTTTGAGTTCTCTTGCTTCCTCAATTGAGTTTACCGAGGGGATTTCGCAGAGAACGTGTTTTCCTGCATCAAAAGCTTTGATAACGATAGGTACATGGTAAACGGCTTCCGTTGCTACGATAACTGCATCAATGTCTGATTTAAGGAATTCGTCATAATCGCTGAACTGAATAAGGTTGGGGTCATTAACAGCTTCAGCAAGTTCTTCGTAACCTGATTTAAGAATAGCAGGGTTGTGGTCGCAGACTGAAACCAGCTTTGCATTTTTAACTCCTGCAAGGCATCTTGCAATTGCAGTACCTCTGCCGAGACCTACAACACCGACTTTGATAATTTTTTCGCTCATTGGTATCTCTCCTTAAAGTTTATATATGTATTATACATTGACTGTATTGTTTTCGTCAATAACTTTTCCGACACATTTTGTTTTGATTTTATAAGGTGCATCGAAAATGTTATCTTTTATTTCTGCTTCACCTAAATATTCAAGCCATATTGAATGGAAGTTTTCCTTTGGTTTTGAAAAAGTGTTGCCTGTGAGAATAAGTTTTCCGTGAACAAATTCTTCTGAATCCGTTTTCATTACCTTAGGCGTGTAACGGATTGACGGTGCAGTTTCCCACATTGAAGCATAGTCACATTGATTTACCACATTGTTTCTGAAAACAATTTCTTTTGTATATCCTGATTCAAACCAGAAATTACAGTCATCTTCAATAAGTAAAGCAGGTCCCCAGAGTTTATCAAAAACATTGTTTTCGATAATTACTTTTCCTCTTGTGGTTGCAAGGATTCCTCTGCCTGTTGTAGGACCAAATCTGCAGTTTTCAACATGAAGGTCAGGCGTCCATGTTGCATTTTCCACAACATCTTTGCCGAGTGCAATTTCAGGTAAAGGTCTGTCAAGGGAAAGTCGGATATCTGTGTCATTCAGACGCTCATGTGCAAGAACTGTTGTTTCTGCATAGGGGATAAGTGTGTCCCATTTGATAAATTCAAGTTTGTCACCTGTTTCAAAAGCCTGAAATCCCCATGATTCATTGTGCATGAAACGGACTGTGATTGTTTTTTTCTTTTTGTTCTGTCTTATAATCCTTAAATGTGTTCCGTGTACATTAATGTAGTCATCCTGAGCACCGTAAGCCTGACAATTTATAACTTCAAGTTGCCCTCTGCATCCTGAAAACTGGAAAAAGTCTGCTGTACTTGCAATTGTTCTTCCCTCAGCAGGAGTAAAATCACAATTCCTGAAAGTCACATTTTCGCAGAATTGAGAAACCATACCAAGACCGTGCATAAATTTAACTCGTAAATTTTCAAAGCAAAGATTTCTACATCGATTAAACAGACTGCCTGTCTGATTACGGACAATATTTCTTGTCTGAACAATATAACCTGCCGGGAAATGCACTTCTTTATTTTTAAGAGTCACTTTCAGTTTTCTTTCGCCAATCTGTTCAATGTTTTCAAAAGCAAGGTCGTTTCTGTTGAAGTCATGGTGAAGCCCTGTTTCCGGGTTTAATATTTTGATGTATCTTTTGTTACTTATGTAACTGTCAGACCAGTAAGGTTTTCCGTCAGCGCCATTCTCACCAAGCCATACAATATCATCTTTTCTGATTTGAAAAAGACAGTCAGGATTTATTTCAATTTCGCAGGTTCCGTTTTCATTGGAAAGAATTTTAAATTCAGTCATTGTAGGACAGGCGTAATCTATGGTGAGATTTTTTACGGTAATATTTTCGCATCTGTTGAAAAGCAGGGGGGTCATTTTACCGTGGATAATTATAGCAGCACCATTACCGTCAATCGTAATGTTCCTTTTATTTTCAAGGAATATTGCACTTCTTCTCAGTCCGTCAGGATTTTCTTTTTCTGTTCTTCGTGCTGTATTTGAACAGTAATAACCTGTCTTTTCAAAAGAGTCATCCTGTCTTACATGATAAATTTTATCTTTTTCAAGGATGATGTTTTCGTTGTCTTTAACGTTTAAAAATAAAGTGCTGAGTTCGTTCATTTTAATCCCTCAATATATTTTTTCAAAGTTTATTTCGTTGTTTATAAAATCAGATAATTCTTTTCCTTTAAGACCGAGAGAAGAACCTAAAAGAGTTTTTACATAAGAAATTTCTTTTGTCATGCCTGATATTGTGAGACATCCTTTTTCAAGAGCATCTCCCGTTGATTCGTAGGAAAATGAGTTTTCGTTGCATGGCGAAAGGAAAAGGTCAACATCATTTTCTTTGCATCTTTCAAGGAAAGAAAGGATTGAAAAGTTGGTAAAGGAGCCTTGCTTTTTACTTCTTTCAACACATACTGCCTGAGTGTGGAAGGTTCCGTGAATTACGGCACGAATATTTTCAAGAGAGAAGTTGTCATAATTTATTCCGACATAAGGGTTGATATTCATAACACAAGGCTTCAGTTCCTTTGTTTTATCAAGAATATTGTTTTTTGTCTGAAAAACTTTTCCTTCAAGGTTTGCATTTTCTGTATCGGTAATTTTCATTGCATCATGACTGAAGAAATCATCACTGTAATTTTCGCATTGAAGTAAGTGTGAGCCGTAATGGAGATACATGTTATTGTCGCTGTTTCTGTAAACTGCATAAATGTTAGGTTTCAGTCCGTTCATAATCAGTTCAACACCTGCACGGAAGTTTGCATTTCCGTTTGCTTCTTTCTTGTCAACGGGTAACTGACTTGAAACAAGTACAACAGGTATTTCAAGGTGCGTGAGCATCATTGAAAGAAGAGATGAAGTGTAAGCAAGTGTGTCTGTGCCGTGAAGAATGATAATGCCTTTATATTCGTTAAAACTTCTTCCTCTGAAAACTTGGAGCAAAGTGTTCCATGTATTTATTGTCATATTTTCAGAAAGAATATCAAGAGGACAAAGGTAAGAAAATTCAGCATCTTTGTATGGTGAAGTGCTGTTCCTGAAATTTGATATTATTTTATATTTTGCACTTTCAACATCGGCGGTTCTTTCGCCTTCGATGTTTTCGTAAGAACATATTGTACCGCCTGTAAGGATTACAAGGATATCTGAATTTGTATTGTTCATAAAATTACTCACTTTATTAAAAATTTTATTTTTTGAGAATAATTACATATATATATTATATAATAAGAGAGAGAAAAGTCAATCAGCGATTTTTAAAGAAAAATATTTCTCGATAGCTCAATCGGTAGAGCATCCGGCTGTTAACCGGAGGGTTACAGGTTCAAATCCTGTTCGGGGAGCCAAAAAATTCCGTGCACACAAGTGTGCGGGATTTTTTACTTATTCACTATTCACTTTTCACTCTTCACTGATTTTACGTGCACGGAATTTCAGGTAAGAAGTAATAGTGAATAGTGAAGAAGTGTTGTTTCAGATGATTTCTTGTGGTACAATACATTTGAGAAAGGTGGAGAACACAAAATGAATGAAGTTGCAAAGCATTATGATCTTTTAATAGAAGAGGGTCAGGATCCTGTTTATGACCCGCAACCCTTGAAAGAATATATGAACAGATGGGATGGTCAGATATTTATTGATAAAATGCAACTTGATAAAACGAAAACTGTTCTCGAAATAGGTGTTGGTACGGGCAGAATTGCAGTTAAAGTTGTGCCATATTGTAAAGAGTTTACGGGAATTGATATTTCAGAAAAAACAATAAAAAAAGCAAAGAAAAATATTAAGATGAGCTTATTGAAAAAGCCAGATTTGATTTGTGCGGATTTTTTGAAATACGAGTTCAATAAAAAGTTTGATGTGATATATTCAAGTCTTACATTTTTACATATAAAAGAAAAACAGGAGGCGTTCAGCATAATTTCAAAACTGCTTAATATAAATGGTGTGTTCGTGTTATCAACAGATAAAAACCAGGATGAGTATATCGACACAGGTACATCTAAAATTCAAGTGTTTCCTGATAATGAAAAGGATATAAAAAACTATGCCAATAATGCACGGATGAATTTGCTTGAACAGATTGAAACGGAAGCTGCAATTATTTTTGTGTTTTCAAAAGATACAGTAAACTAAAATAGGTGCGAGGGATTTTTTACCACTAAAATAAACAATAATATACGTATAATATTTGCACAAATTTATCAAAATAATGATTGACAATAAAAATCTTTTTTGATACAATAATTGAGAAGACTCGGCTTTTGTGGAAAGTCCGTCAGAGATAGTACGTCATAGGCTGAAAGCGTACTTCGGATAAGTAGTAGGTTCGGGAACACTTCCTCGGTATTTAAACTTAATAAAAAGAGCGGATACTCTTGTATCAAATCGGGTGGCCCCGCGGGTATTTTTAAAACTCGTCCCGGGAATTATAGTTTTATAATTCCCGGGACTTTTGTTATTCAATAATGTAAATTAATGCAAACGGAGGTATATTAAAATGTACAGAACTCATCGTTGCAATGAAATAAGAGAAAAGCACATCGGTCAGAGCGTTCAGCTTGCAGGCTGGGTTGACGTTATACGTGACCATGGTGGTGTTCTTTTTGTCGATTTGCGTGACGAAACAGGCGTAACACAGGTTGTTGTTCACGATGAAAACCTTCTCAAAGGCGTGAGCAAGGAAACAGTTTTGTCTGTTTCAGGTACAGTTACAAAACGTGACGAAAACACAGTCAACACAAAAATTGAAACAGGTCTTGTGGAACTTGTTGTTGACTCTCTTGAGGTTCTCGGAGTATGTAGCCGTGACCTTCCCTTTGAAATCGGCTCAAACGACACAAATGAAAATATCAGACTTAAACACAGATTTTTGGATCTTCGAAATCCTGATCTTCATAAGAACATTCTTCTCCGTTCAAAAGTTATCGGACACATGAGAAGACTTATGGAAGAAAGAGGTTTCCTTGATATCCAGACTCCTATCCTTACTGCTTCTTCACCTGAAGGTGCACGAGATTTCCTTGTTCCCAGCCGTAAGCATCCGGGCAAGTTCTATGCACTTCCTCAGGCTCCTCAGCAGTTCAAACAGCTTCTCATGGTATCAGGTTTTGACAAATACTATCAGATTGCACCCTGCTTCCGTGATGAAGACGCACGTGCTGACCGTTCACCCGGTGAATTCTATCAGCTCGACTTTGAAATGGCATTCTCAACTCAGGAAGAAGTTCTCCAGGTTTGTGAAGATGTTGTGGGTGACATTTTCCGTACATTCTCAGATAAGAAAATTACTGAAACTCCTTTCAGAAGAATTCCTTATGCTGAAGCAATGGCAAAATACGGTTCAGATAAACCTGACCTTCGTAACCCTCTTATCATCTGTGACCTTACAGATATGTTCAAGAGAGTTAAATTCAAACCGTTCATGAACAAGCCTGTTAGAGGTATTGTTGCTCCCTGTAAGAACGAAAGATGGTTCTTTGATAAATCACTTGCTTTCGCTACAAAACAGGCTAAAATGGCAGGTCTTGCACATATCACACTTCTCAACAAAGACACTTACGAATTCAAAGATGACCCCATCGTCAAAGTGATGACAGAGGAAGAAAAGAAAGAAATCGTTGAAGTTACAGGCGTAAAAGAAGGCGAAACAATCTTCTTTATCTGCGATACAGTTTCAGACGTTGCAGATAAAAACGCAGGCGTTATCAGAACATGGCTCGGTAACGAACTCGGCCTTATTAAAAACGATTCATTTGAATTCTGTTTCGTTGTTGACTTCCCCATGTATGAATATGACGAAACAACAGATAAAATTATCTTCACTCATAACCCATTCTCGATGCCTCAGGGTGGTCTTAAAGTTCTTGAAGAAAAAGATCCCACAACAGTTCTTGCTTATCAGTATGACCTTGTTTGTAACGGTATTGAACTTGCATCAGGTGCTGTGAGAAACCACAGTCCTGAAATTATGAGAAAAGCATTTGAAATTGCAGGTTATCCTGAAGATGAAGTTAAGAAACGTTTCGGTGCTCTTTACAATGCATTCCAGTTCGGTGCTCCTCCTCATGCAGGTATGGCACCCGGTGTTGACAGAATTGTAATGCTCCTTGCAGATACAGAAACAATCAGAGACGTTATTGCATTCCCTCTTGACGGTACTGCTCAGGATCAGATGCTTGGTGCTCCCGGAGAAGTAACTGAACTTCAGCTCTTTGAAGCAAATGTGAGCATCCGCGGTAAAGGCGGTGTTGAGGTTCTCGGTTCTGAAGGTGGAGAAGGAAATAACTTCTCATCTACAGTAAAATCAGCAAAAGCTGTTGAAAACAAAGCAAATAAACTTGAAAGTCTTGAACAGGTGAATGAACTTTCTCTTTCAACTGACGAAAAGAAGATGATGAACAAAATCTTTGAAGCAATGCAGAAGAAAGAGGAATCCCTCGGTAAAATTGATACAGAAAATACAGAGGCAATGATTTACGTAATGCCGATGACAAACGTTTTGAGACAGGATAAACGTGAACAGCCCTTTGAACGCAAAGACTTGCTCGCAGGTGCACCTCAGGCAACTGAGGACAGCTGGCAGGTTCCCAGACTTGTAAAGTGAGGTGAGAGACGTGAAATATTTTGTTAATGAAATTTCAAAAGACGGTGTAATCGCCGTTGATGATACAATCCTTGTAAAAGGTACAAATGCCACAGCAGGTTCAAAAATGCTTGAAAACTTTACGCCTCTTTTCAGCGCAGAAGCAGTTGAAAGACTTGAAAAGGCAGGTTACGGTATCAAGGGTAAAACAAATGTTGGTGAATTCGGACTTGACCTTCTTGGCGAAACATCGTATTTTGGCGAAACAAAGTCAGGTGACAACCTTGTTTCTGCAGGTGCAGAGGCTGTAAAAGCAGGTGAAGTGAAAGCTACTCTTTCAGTTGATTTTAATGGTTGCCCCAGACGTGCAGCAGCAGTTGCAGGTATTGATTTTATCAAGCCAACTTACGGTACAGTTTCACGTTATGGTGTAATTTCATGCGTAGCATCAGGTGAACAGATTGGTGTTACTGCAAAAAATGCTGAAGACGTAAAAGAAATTCTTTCAGTAATTGCAGGTCATGATGAAAAAGACGGAACAAGTCTTCCACAGGATAAATATGAGTATTCTCTTGAAGAAAATGTATCAGGCATGAAAATTGCTCTTGTGAAAGAACTTTATGATATGGCATCAGATGAAGTTAAAGCAAAAATTGATGTTTACAAAGAAACTCTTGTAAAACTCGGTGCAAAGGTTGAAGAAGTTTCTGTTGATATTATTTCAGAAGCACAGACTGCATGGCAGATTCTTATGGCAGCAGAAACATGTAACAATGTTTCCCGTTTTGACGGTGTAAAATACGGTCACCGTGCTGCAGAATACAAAAACATTGACGAGCTTTATGTAAAGAGCCGTACAAGTCGGAGGCCAAGCGGTCTTAGG
>JAZRNJ010000281.1:0-2820 GCA_045648125.1 Acutalibacteraceae bacterium | reverse complement strand
GTGAATTTTCAATATTATGAATTTCTCTCTGAAGGCCGATTTCATCGACATAAGCTGCCATACCACCACGGCGTGTACCAAGATGTGGATGATAGTCTACACCGAAGAAAACGTCTATAATACAGTCTCTTTCAGATACTGCTCCGAAAAAACCGCCCATTTATATCACCTTACTTAGAGTATTTTGCTGAAATAGCAGCGTCCTTTTTGAGAACTGTTTCTGCACCTTCTTTTCTCATTGCATCAAGCTTTGCAGCAAGTTCTGCATCTGTAACTGCAAGAATTTCAATTGCAAGGAGTGCTGCATTTGCTGCACCGTTGATTGCAACTGTTGCAACGGGAATACCGGTGGGCATCTGTACAGTTGAAAGAAGTGCATCCATGCCGTCAAGGTTTGTAGATTTTACGGGAATACCGATTACGGGAAGTGTTGTGTTTGCTGCAATTGCACCTGCAAGGTGTGCTGCCATACCTGCTGCTGCGATAATAACACCAAAGCCCTTTTCTCTTGCTGTTTCTGAGAATACTTTTGCTTCTACAGGTGTTCTGTGTGCTGAGAATACGTGAACTTCAAATTCAATTCCGAATTCTTCAAGTTTTGCGATACCTTTTTCAATAACAGGCAGGTCGCTGTCACTGCCCATGATTATAGCAACTTTTTTCAATGTATTTTCCTCCTATAAACTGAATAAAGGCAGTTCTCTCCCATTGTTTAATGTAGATAGAACTGCCCAGACGGTCGACAAAAATTTTTCAGTTTTTCACTCCCCCGGTGTTAATTTCACCTGTTCCGTCAGTTGTGAAAAACGTATATTTAGCTATTATATCAATTATACATTTTGCCGAATGGATAGTCAACAGTTTTACTTACAAAAAAAGTGTTATTTTAACCTTACTTTTGTTAGATATTACTTCGACTGACTCTCGCAATAAATACATCTGTAAATTTTACGTTTTGAATCAGTAAGTTTGAACACATGGTCAAGTTCCTGCTCAGTAGATGTAATACAGCGGGGATTTTTGCATTTAAGAACATTGGTAACAGTTTCAGGAAGAGTCATTTCAAGTTTCTTTTCAACTGTACCCTCTTTGATAATGCTGACTGTGATATTGGGGTCGACATAACCGAGAACATCAAAATCCACATCAATAAGTGTGTCAATTTTGATAATATCTTTTTTACCCTTTTTCTTACTCGGAACATTCTTGAGAATTGCAACTGTGCAGTCAAGCTCGTCAAGATTAAGAATGGAATAAAGTTCCATAGCATTTCCTGCAGTAATATGGTCAATTACAATACCGTTTTTAATTGCATCAACTATCATTTATTCCACCCCCAGAAGTTTCAGAATAAGAGCCATTCTGATAAATTTACCGTTAAGTACCTGTTTAAAATAACATGCGCGTTTATCATCGTCAATTGCTGTTGAAATTTCATTCACTCTCGGAAGCGGATGCATGATGGTAAGGTCTTCCTTAGCAGTGAGAAGTTTCTGAGGTGTAAGAATGTAACTGTCTTTAAGTCTTACGTAATCATCCTCGTTGAAGAATCTCTCACGCTGAACACGTGTCATGTAGAGAATGTCAAGTGTTGGCATAACTTCTTCAAGATTTGTTGTCTGCACATATTCAATGTTGTGTGCTTTGAGAACATCGTGCTTGATGTAACTGGGAAGTTTCAGTTCAACAGGTGAAATGAGAACAACTTTTATGCCCTTATATCTTGACATTGCTTCAATAAGTGAATGAACTGTTCTGCCAAATTTAAGGTCACCACAGAAACCGATTGTAAGATTTTCAAATCTGCCCTTTTCACGGTGAATTGTGAGAAGGTCCGTAAGTGTCTGTGTGGGATGATTATGACCACCATCACCTGCATTGATAATAGGCACTGATGCTTTCTTTGAAGCAACAAGAGGTGCACCTTCCTTGGGATGACGCATTGCGATAATATCAGCATAACAGCTAACTGTTTTTACTGTATCTGAAACACTTTCACCCTTTGCTGCTGAAGAAGACTGTGCTTCTGAAAAGCCGAGAACATTACCGCCAAGCTCATACATCGCAGCTTCAAAACTGAGTCTTGTTCTTGTTGAGGGTTCAAAGAAAAGTGTTGCAAGTTTCATTCCGTCACATTTGTGAGCGTATTTTTTGGGATTATCTATGATATCATTTGCTTTTGCAATAAGTTCGTCAATTTCCTGAATTGACAAATCATCAATACCAATAAGACTTCTCATACTTCTCACCCAATCCAGCTTTCGTCTGAGGGATTATTTCTGAATTTAATAAGTCTTTCAACATCTTCACGTTTGATGTAGCCTGTTTCTGCTGCTACGTCTGCAATAACGTCAAAGTTTGTGAGAGATACGTTTTTAACGCCTGCTGCAGCAAGTCTGTCAATACCTTTCTGCATACCGTAAGTGAAGATACTTACGATACCGAGAACTTCTGCACCTGCTTCACGAAGAACGTTTACAACTTCAATAACGCTGCCGCCTGTTGAAATAAGGTCTTCAACAACTACAACTTTCTGACCTTTTTCAAGTTTACCTTCAATCTGATTCTGTCTGCCGTGGTCCTTCGCACCGGAGCGAACGTATCCCATGGGCAGATCAAGAATATGAGCCGTGATAGCTGCGTGAGCGATTCCTGCGGTGGATGTTCCCATAAGAACCTCTACATCGGGATATTTTTCTTTAATAACCTCTGCAAGCGCGTTCTCTACGTCAAGGCGTACCTTTGGCGCTGTGAGGGTTAATCTGTTGTCACAGTATATAGGGCTTTTAATTCCGCTTGCCCATGTAAACGGCTCGTCGG
>JAZRNJ010000280.1:0-5450 GCA_045648125.1 Acutalibacteraceae bacterium | reverse complement strand
AGTCGGTGGTGGTATCCGAGACGAAAAAAGAATCGAAGAATATCTTTCACTCGGCGTTAACAGAGTTATCCTCGGCACAGTTGCAGTAAGAAATTTTGCATTTGTTGAAGAGACTGTAAAAAAATACGGTGATAAAATTGCAGTCGGTGTAGATGCTCGTGACGGTAAAGTTGCTGTAAGCGGTTGGCTTGAAACAACAGAAATTGATTCTCTTGATTTTTGTAAAAAACTCCGTGATGCAGGAGTTAAAACTGTAATTTATACTGACATTTCAAAAGATGGTACACTTTCCGGTACTAACCTTGAAATTTATGAAAAACTTTCAGAAATCGAAAATCTTGATATTATTGCATCAGGCGGTATAACGTTTGAAGAAGAAATCAAAAAACTTGCTTCAATGAATACTTACGGTGCAATTGTCGGTAAGGCCGTTTACGCAGGTAAACTTGACCTTGAGAGAGTTCTGAAAATTGCTAAGGGGGAAATTTTATAATGATTACAAAAAGAATTATCCCCTGCCTTGACGTCAGAAACGGAAGAGTTGTAAAAGGTGTTAATTTCGAGGGAATCCAGGATGTGGCTGACCCTGTTGAACTTGCACATTTTTATAATGACAGCGGTGCTGATGAACTTGTGTTTTATGATATTACAGCATCACACGAAGGTCGTGGGCTTTTTACAGATGTACTGACTAAGGTTGCGTCAGAAATATTCATTCCCCTTACGGTCGGTGGTGGTATTAATACTGTAGATGATTTTGACAGAGTTCTTAAGTGTGGTGCAGACAAGGTTTCTGTTAATTCAGGTGCTATAAACAATCCTGAACTTATTACTCAGGCTGCAAAAAAATATGGTGACCAGTGTGTTGTTCTTTCAATGGATATAAAGCGTGTCGGAAATGAATTCCATATTTTTAAAAATGGCGGAAGAATTGACACCGGTATTGAAGCAATTCAGTGGGCTGTAGACGGTGAAAACAGAGGTGCCGGTGAACTTGTTGTAAACAGTATTGATACTGACGGTATCAAGAAAGGATTTGACATAGAAATGCTCAAGGCAATTTCTGAAAGAGTTTCAATTCCTGTTATTGCAAGTGGTGGTGCAGGTAAAAAAGAAGACTTCCTTCACCTCTTTAATGAAAATTGTTCCGTTGCAGGTCTTGCTGCTTCAATTTTCCATAGAAAAGAATTATCAATCAGAGATTTAAAAGAATATCTCATCGACAATGGCGTTGAGATGAGAATATAAGGAGAAATTACCATGAATATCAAAGAATTAAAATATGATGAAAAAGGTCTTATTCCTGCAATAGTACAGGATTTTTACACTAAGAAAGTACTTATGCTTGCTTATATGAACGAAGAAAGCCTCAAAATCAGTATTGAAGAAGGCAAAACATGTTTCTTCAGCAGAAGCAGACAAGAGCTCTGGAGAAAGGGCGCAACATCAGGTAATGTTCAGAACATAGTTTCTATCAGAACTGATTGCGACATGGATACACTTCTTGTTGATGTTATCAAAGAAGGTCCTGCTTGTCATACCGGTAATGAAACATGTTTCTTTAATGATATTGTTGAAGCAACTAAAGAAAACGGTTTCTCATATCAGGGACTTTATGATATGCTCGTTGGCAGAAAAGTTGAGAAAAAAGAAGGTTCTTATACTACTTACCTTTTTGAAAAAGGTATTGATAAAATCCTTAAAAAAGTCGGAGAAGAATGTACTGAGGTTATTATCGGTGCTAAAGGCGGAGACAAAGCAGAAACAATTTATGAAATTGCTGACCTTGCATACCATGTAATGGTTATGATGATTGAAATGGGTATCACACTTGATGATGTTACTGCAGAACTTGCAAAACGTCACATAATTGACAAAAAAATCAAGCAGGAAAAAATGCAATAATCTGCTTTTGGTGATTTTATATGACTGATTTTTTCACTTCTATTTCTTCTTTATTTATGTCAGTTATTACCTGGTTTCTCGGAATTTTCGGCATCAGTCTTTATAATAATGGTTTTGATGATATTGATTTTTCATCAGTGAAAGAAATTTCTTTTTCATCTGAGCTTGTACTTGAGGATGTACATGGTGGTAGTGCTACCATTCTTCAGGGTGGTTGTACTGACGGTGAATATGCATATTTCTGTTCTCTCAACGGTTATGCTGATACATGTTCAATTTCAAAGTATAAAATAGGTACATGGGAAGAAGTTGCAAGGTCTTACTCAGTTAAGGTAGACCACGGAAACGATATAACATATAACAAAGACAAAAAATGTCTTGTTGTTTGCCACAACTCCCCTAACCGTACTCTTGTTTCTTATGTTGATAAAAACACGTTGGAAATCAAAGAGACTTTTGAAATACCTCTTGAGATTTATTCCATCACGTACAATGCTAAGACAAACAGATATGCAGTCGGTATTTCTTACTCGTTTGACTTTGCAATACTTGATAAAAATTTCAATGTCATCGAAAGAATTGAAGGTGTTAAACCGAAATCGACAACCAAACAAGGTATGGAAAGTGATGATAAATATCTCTATTTCCTTTTAAGTTCACCTAATGCAATTTCTGTTTATGATTGGGACGGAAATCATTACGGAGTTTTTGAAACTAATGACGAAGCTAAAGGTTATGAAAGCGAAAACATTTTCCTTCATAATGACGATTTGTACATCGGTTATAACTACAGCTTCGGTAGAGTATATAAAACAAAATTTGAAGTTACATACTAAAATTACAGTGGTAAGTTTTAATGAACTTGCCACTATTTTTTTCACACTTCAGGACAAAGTACATACTATGATAATGAAAACCTTATGAAAGGAGAATCATTTTGCAAAGAATGTACGACTATCCGTCACATAATCATCGGATGATGAATGATGTTTATTACCGTAAAGATGATAAAAGCTGTTATAATAATGTAAAAAAATGCAATATTCAGCCAGTAGGCAAATTTCCTGAGTGTACACCTATAGCAATGGCTTATGTACCGTTTCAGGAAATCAGAGACCTTTATGACGATTTTAAAGCATTGGAGAGAGGTACAGTATTCCCCTGTCTCGATAAACCTTTCCTCGGAGGTTGTTGCAAATGATGAGAGATAACGATTTACTGAAACAACTTTCAGCAACTTCTTTTGTTATGTGGGATCTGCACCTTTATCTTGACACCCATACATGCGATACAGAAGCAATTGCACTTTATAACAAGTACAAAGAAAAATATCTTGCTTTGCGTGAAGAATTTGAAGAAAATTGCTGGAAACTTACATCGACAAAAGCACAGGGTGTTGAATGGATTAAAAACCCATGGCCGTGGGAGAAAGAGAGTTGTGATTGCTGATGTTCCAATATGAAAAAAGATTGCAGTATCCCGTAAACATTAAAAATCCGAACCCCAAACTTGCAAAAATAATTATTACACAGTATGGCGGACCGGACGGTGAACTTGGTGCATCGCTCAGATATCTCAGTCAGAGATTTGCAATGCCTCATGCAGAACTTAAAGGACTATTGACAGATGTAGGTGTAGAGGAGCTTGGGCACTTAGAAATGATAGGCGCAATAGTTTATCAGTTAACAAGAAACCTTTCAATTGAAGAAATTAAAAAAGCAGGTTTTGATGATTACTTTGTTGATCACACTACAGGTATTTATCCACAGGCTGCTTCAGGCACACCTTGGTCAGCTGCGACTATTCAATCAACAGGCGATGTACTTGCTGACTTACACGAAAATCTTGCAGCCGAGCAGAAAGCAAGAAAAACTTATGATAACATTCTGAGACTTGTTGACGACCCTGATGTAAAAGAACCGATTAAATTCCTCAGAGCAAGAGAGATTGTTCACTATCAGCGATTTGGCGAAGGTTTAAGAATTGCCACCGACAGACTTGATGCAAAGAATTTCTATGCATTTAATCCGTCGTTTGATAAATGTAAGTAAAATAAAATCCGTAGAGTTTTTCCTCTACGGATTTTTAAGCTTATTTAATTGAATCAAGGAATTTAATGAATGCTTTTCTGCCTTCTTCTGTTACTTTATAAACACCTGCATGTTCAAGGACTGTTTTAAAAACAAGTCCTGTTTCACGAAGTACAATTTCATGGACATTGTTGACATTAATATCATCATATTTTGCTTTGATTTCTTCTGCCCATTCAGCATGAATTGCAATTTTATCGTTTTTGCTTACATCCTCACCTTTCACAAGACACTCTTCGAGAATTGCGAGTTCTGTTTTAAGTCTTGAAGGAAGTACCGCAAGTCCCATAACCTCAATAAGACCGATATTTTCTTTTTTGATATGGTGAAGCTCTGCATGAGGATGATAAACGCCCAGAGGATGTTCTTCAGTTGTGATATTGTTTCTCAGCACAAGGTCCATTTCAAAATTTTCACCACGTCTGCGTGCAATTGGTGTGATTGTATTGTGTGGTGTACCGTCAGTTTCAGCAAAAACAAATGCATCTTCGTCTGTATACCCTCTCCATGCTGTGAGGATTTTGTCAGAAAGTTCAAGTATTGCATCTTTATTCTTACCTGTAAGTCTGATAACTGACATAGGCCAATTAACAACACCTGCGCTGATATCCTCATAACCCTTGAATATATATTCTTTTTCTACAGGCGCATCAGCCATTGCAAATGTATAGTGACCGCCCTGAAAATGGTCATGTGAAAGAATAGAACCACCTACAATAGGCAAATCAGCATTTGAGCCAACGAAATAATGAGGATATTGTGAAACAAAATCAAGAAGCTTTGCAAAAGCATTTCTGTCAATTTTCATTGGGGTATGTTCATTATTGAAAACAATACAATGCTCATTGTAATAAACATAGGGTGAATATTGAAGACTGCTTTCTGTACCGTTGAGAGTAACAGGTACTGTACGGAGTGTCTGACGTGCAGGATAATTAATTCTGCCTCTGTAGCCGGTATTTTCACGGCAGAGCATACATTTAGGATAACTGCTCTGCTTTGCATTTTTTGCTGCAGCAATTGCTTTTGGGTCTTTTTCAGGTTTTGAAAGATTGATTGTTATATCAAGGTTACCGTATTCACAAGGATAAACCCATTTCATGTCCTTTATAATTCTATAACGTCTTATATAGTCACAGTCACATGAAAGTTTATAGAAATAATCAGTTGCTTTTTCAGGAGAATCTTCATAAAGTAATTTAAATTTATTGATAACTTCAGACGGTCTCGGAGTAACCGCAGACATTATGCGTGTATCAAATAAATCCTTTTCTGTAATATTATCGTCAATTATATTGTTTTCAACAGCAAAACTGATGAAATTTGCGAGAATTTCTTCTAAAGACAAATCCGGGCATTCATCAGTTTCAATAAATTCATCAAGATTCAGAATATCAAGTACACTATTGATAGCAAAATACTTATCATTAATATCAATAAGCCCACAATCAAGAG
>JAZRNJ010000279.1:0-6833 GCA_045648125.1 Acutalibacteraceae bacterium | reverse complement strand
AAACGGCGTCACAGGCGTACGGATCGAGAAAGTCGCCGGAAATCTCACAGACCACTTTGATCCGAAAACCAATGTGATCAGGCTTTCCACCGAGGTATATGACAGCACATCCACCGCAGCCATCGGCGTTGCCTGCCACGAAGCCGGCCCCGCAGTGCAGTACGCCCAGGAATATTTCCCCATCAAGGTACGCGCCGCCATTATTCCCATTACCAACATCGGCTCCAAATTGGCGATGCCCCTGATCCTGCTGGGAATCCTTTTCAGTACCCTCGGAAACGGGAACAACATCCTGATGGGCAAGCATTGCCATCGGCTCAAGGTCAGGATTTTTGCCTTTCCATAAGTAAATCAGACTTGCTTTGTCAACAACTTCTTTTGTTGTATTCTTCGCAATAAGAGGATAAGTTTCATCAAGGAAGGCGTGGAATTTTTCGAATTCTTTCCAATCAACTCCCTCGTCTCTTACCTTGGAAATTGTCTTGAATTTAATAGCATCGGAAAGATGCCGTGCGACCTTATTGTCGTCGATTTTTACATCCCTGATTTTAACAGTCTGTATCTTCTTTGGCTTGAGCGTAGCAGCTCTGATAAGCGAAGCTATAATAATAATCGCCAGAACCGCAAGTAAAATTTTCCACCACATAACAACAAACCCTTTCAGATTTTATTATTTATAATCGTCCTCGTAATCCTCTTTGCTGTAGTCAAAGTTATCGTCAACCTCGACCCTACCGAACTTTCTTCTCTTCGAAATATTTCTGTGTGTTCTTGAATAAATATCGTGAATGAAACAGGTCTTGTAACCCTTTTCTTTCCTGAGAACAAAACCGATCTGCTCAACGTGAACAAGTAGTGATTCGTAATTGTTGTCGGCTTTCATTGAAACAAGCTTCTGCACTTCGCCTGTTTCCTCACCGAACTTTTCAACTTCCTTTGATTCAAGGTTATAGGACCACATACGGTGGCTTTTAAGTGTATAAGCAAAAGCCTCCTTGTTCATATAACCGTGTTTGATAACCTTTCCGCTCATATTGTCAACGACAATTACAGGCAGAATATCTCTGACTTTCCAGAGTTTTGTCAAATCTATCATTTTTTATTTTCCTTCCACTTAGAAATTAAAGAAACTCAACTGCGTGCTTTCAGGTAAATCATCCAATGCACCGCAAGCTGCAAGTGTCTCCATAACCGCACGGCTGACACCTGCACGCTGTTGCAATTCTTCTCTAGAAATATATGGTCCCTGACCGTCGTCACGAGCCGCCATCAGTGCTTTCGCCGCCGATTCACCCGTACCTGCCATCGCAAGGAAAGGCAGTCTTATCTTGCCGTCCTCGATAAGGTACGTGCTTGCGTGTGACTTGTAAATATCAACGGGCAGGAATTCCACACCGCGTGCCATCATCTCGTTGACGACCTGCATTGAAGTGTAGATACCCTCTTCCTTAGCCGTTGCTTCGTGTCCCTTTGCCTTGATTGCCTTCATACATTCCTTAACGGCGTCTCTGCCTTTCATAATGGCAACCGTATCAAGGTCTTCGCCTCGTACCGACATATATGTCGCATAATACTCAATCGGATGATAAACCTTGTACCAGGCAAGTCGCATTGCCGCAATAACGTATGCGGCGGCATGTGCTTTCGGGAACATATACTTGATTTTCATGCACGAATCTATATACCATTGAGGGACATTATGATCTCTCATAGCATTCATATGTTCTTCGGTCAGGAGCTTTGTAGCATTACCCTTACGGACAATTTCCATTATTTTGAATGACATATCGGGCTCAAGACCCTTATGCATAAGGTAAACCATTATATTATCACGTGTACCGATAACTTCGGAAATCGTACATGTACCGTTATGGATAAGTTCCTGAGCATTACCGAGCCAAACGTCGGTACCGTGAGAAAGGCCCGAAATCTGCAAAAGGTCAGCAAAACCCTTAGGCTGTGCTTCAAGAAGCATCTGACGGACAAAATTCGTACCCATCTCGGGAATTGAAAGTGTACCTGTTTCACAGTCGATATCCTCTGCAGTAACACCTAACGGCTCTGGAGTATTTATCATCTCGTAAATCTTCGGGTCACAGATATCAACTTCCATTGAATCAATACCTGTAGCATCTTTAAGATGCTTATAAATTGTGGGAACATCGTGTCCCAGATTATCAAGTTTAAGAATTGTATCGTGAAGTGAATGGAAGTCAAAGTGAGTTGTTAGAATATCCTTATCCACCTTATCTGCAGGGTGCTGAATAGGCGTAAAATCCTCCGCCTCATAGTCATTGGGAATAATAACCATACCACCCGGATGCTGACCTGTTGTTCTCTTTACACCTGTGCAACCTTTTGTAAGACGATCTTCTTCTGCACGGGAAACAACTCTTCCCCTTTCATCAAGATACTTTTTAACAAAGCCATAGGCTGTTTTATCAGCAAGTGTACCGATTGTACCCGCTTTGAAGCAGTGGTCTTTACCGAAAAGTTCTTCTGTATATCTGTGTGCCCAGAACTGATATTCACCTGAGAAGTTAAGGTCGATATCGGGCTGTTTGTCACCTTTGAAACCAAGGAATGTTTCAAAAGGAATGTCATGACCGTCACGATTCAGAGCATGTCCGCAATTGGGACAGTCTTTCTTCGGCAAGTCGTAGCCTGAGCCGTATTCACCCTTGAGGAAAAATTCACTCCACTGACATTCGGGACATACATAGTGAGGTGCAAGTGGATTCACTTCAGAAATACCTGCAGCATTTGCAACGAAGGATGAACCGACTGAACCTCGTGAGCCTACAAGATATCCGTGGTCAACCGAGTTCCACACAAGTTTCTGAGCGATAACATAAAGAACTGCGAAACCGTTTTTGATAATTGATTTAAGTTCCTTATCAAGTCTTGTGGCAACATATTCAGGAACAGGGTCACCAAACATTTTCTTTGTTCTTTCCCAACAGATACGTTTGAGTTCTTCTTCTGCACCCTCAATGTAGGGAGGATAGTTACCGTTAGGAATAGGTCTGATTTTTTCAACCATATCTGCAATGAGATTTGTGTTTTTGACAACAACCTCATAGGCCGTTTCTTCACCAAGATAACTGAATTCTTTGAGCATTTCTTCAGTTGTTCTGAAGTAAAGAGGTGCCTGCTGGTCGGCATCTTTAAAGCCCTGCCCTGCCATAAGAATTGCACGGTAGACACTGTCAGATTCGTCAATGAAATGAACGTCACCTGTTGCAACAACAGGTTTTCCGAGACTGTCTGCAAGGGCAATAATTGAACGGTTTATGTTTTCAATATCGGAAACATCTTTCAGTTTTCCGTCACGCACAAGGAACATATTGTTACCGTTGGGCTGAATTTCAAGATAATCGTAGAATGATGCAATTTCAAGTTGTCTGTCTCTGTCTTCACCATCAAGAATTGCATGGTAAAGTTCACCCGCTTCACAAGCTGAACCGATAATAAGTCCCTCACGGTGTGCAATGAGTTCTGATTTCGGAATACGTGGACGTTTATGGAAATATTCAAGGTTTGATTTTGTAATGAGCTGATAGAGATTTTTAAGTCCCACAGTATTTTTTGCAAGGATAATAATGTGGTATGTCCTCTCAGCCTTAATTTCATCCTTTGTAAGTTTACGGTCATCAAGTTTCATGTCATCAACAAAATAACCTTCCATACCGTAAATGATTTTTATATCACTTTTACCTACAGCATTCATAGCATCAGGGAAAGCCTGAACAATGCCGTGGTCTGTAATTGCAATCGCCTTATGTCCCCATTTTATAGCACGTTCTACAAGTTTACCTGCAGGTGTAAGACCATCCATTGAAGACATATTTGTATGAAGATGAAGTTCAACACGTTTTTCTTCTGCATTGTCTGTTTTCGACATTCTCTCAATCTGAGTAATTGCTCTTGCCTGAATGCAGTAATCCTTCATCCATTTATCAAAAACAACTGTTCCCTTTACTGCAACAATAAGTCCGTCTTTGAGTTTTGCAAGAAGAGATTTTGTGTTTTCATTGGCTTCAAAAAGTTTGACTGTATATGAATTTGAAAGGTCAGTAATATTAAAACTGATAATTTTATTTCTGCCGTCACGGGTTTCACGAACATCAAGGGAGAAAACCTCACCCCACACAGTTACCATTCCGTCTTCATGGCTTACATCTTTAAGAGGTGTTGGCTTTGTTTTGATAACATTACCGTAAAGAGGTGCAGCATTTGTGAAACTGATGGGAAGGTCATCATAATCCTGAACAGGAGCTTTCTTCTGAGGCTTCAGAGTCTGATTATTCTCCTCCTGCTTCTGTAAAGTAACCTCCTGAACTTTACGTTCAAATTCCTCTTTGTCAATTTTTTCGCTGACAAACTGAACCTTTGCTTCAATTCCGAAAATATCTTTCAGTTGTTTTGCAGTAAATCTGTCAACACCTGCTTTTTCAAGAATTTCTGCTCCACCCTGTTTAAGATGAAGAGTGAAAACTCCGTTTTCAAGGTAAGGCTCAGCGTCAACCAAAAATCCGTTTGCTGCTGCAACTGACTGTTTTGTTCTTTCTGCTATGTAGGGATAGAAAGAGTTTGCATAAGCTTCCGACGGAAACTTAGGCAGAAATTCAACATGATTAAGTTGTAAACAGTTTTTTATTTGTTTTTCACTTTTTAAAATTGCACTTGGTGATACAAGGCTTTCAGAAAAAAGAACAACTGCAAGGTTTCTTTTTTCCCTGAACAAGGTCATGCTTTCAATTTTAACATCTTTCAGCTGACCTTTGAGCACATCATTGTCAATGTAATCACCAAATACAGACAGAAAATTTTTAGACTCCATCTCAGACTATCCTTTAAAGTTTATCTATTTCTTCGAGTAATTCTTTTACTATGTTTTCTTCGCTTATTTTTCTTATGATTTCACCGTGCCGAAAGAGTACGGCACAACCGTCACCACCTGCAATACCGATATCGGCATCTTTTGCTTCACCGGGTCCGTTGACAACGCATCCCATAACTGCAACTTTAATATTTTTACGGCAGTTTTTAAGAGCGTCTTCAACTTCTTTTGCAGTGGAAATAAGGTCAATTCTTGTTCTGCCACATGTAGGACAAGCCACAATCTGCGGTCTGTCATTTCTGATATTAAGTGCAGACAACAAATCAAGTGCACTTTCTACTTCTTTGACAGGTTCATCTGTCATTGAAATTCTGATTGTTTCACCGATACCATCAAGGAGAAGTGAGCCGATACCTGCACAGGATTTAATAAGGCTCATTTTATAAGTACCTGCCTCAGTTACGCCAAGGTGCAAGGGATAATCGCACATTTCTGCCATAAGGCGGTACGCTTTGACCATCTTTTCAACATCTGAAGATTTAATTGAAATCACAATATCGTCAAAGTCAAATTTATTGAGAAGTTTCACATGGTACATCGCACTTTCGCACATTGCTTCAGGTGTGACACCACCGTATTTTGCAAGAATTTCTTTTTCAAGAGAACCTGAATTGACACCAATTCTGATAGGAATATTTTTCTCACTGCATTTTTTAGCAACAGCCTTAACTCTGTCGTCAGAGCCGATATTACCGGGATTTATTCTTATCTTATCAATACCGGCCTCAGCACTTTCAAGGGCGAGTTTATAGTCAAAATGAATATCTGCAACTAAAGGTACATTCACCTTTTCTTTAATGGCAGAAATAAGTTTTACAGCCTCCATATCAGGCACTGCTGCACGGATAATTTCACATCCTGCTTTTTCAAGTTCAAGCGACTGTCGTACACTTCCCTCAATATCTGTTGAAGGTACATTAAGCATCGACTGAACTGTCACGGGAGATGATGAGCCTAAAGTAAATTTACCTACTTTTACTTGTTTTGTCTGCCTTCTCTCCATAAAAATATCCCCTTATTTTATAAGTTTAAAAATATCACTTGCTGAAATTACAAGCATGAGTAATATGAGTAATGCAAGACCTGCTGCATGAACCCATGATTCGTATTTTTGTTTTATCGGTTTTCTTCTTATAAGTTCAATTGCCATAAAGAAAAGTCTTCCGCCATCAAGTGCCGGTAAAGGAAGAAGATTGAAAACACCGATGTTTACGGTGATAAGTGCCATAATAAGGAACAGAGTTGAAAAATCCTGCGTCTTGCCTGCATCTGTTGCAGCATCTGCAATATAAGTTACCGTACCTATAGGTCCTGATAAATCGTTAAGACCATACTGTCCCGTTACAAGGTCAAAAAGGCTTAAATAAACTACTTTCGCAATTGAGAATGTCTCACCTGCTGCCGATGTTATAACGTTCAGGAAATTTGGTTGAACACCATACACTATGAAATCAAAATACATGGCTTTTGTGCCGTCTTCAAGTTCACGCATCTGAAAAGTTACATCTTCAAGAAGAACTTTTTCTCCATCACGTTTAACGGTAATATCCATAACTCCGTCTTTGTCTCTCATCATAAGGAAAGAAAGGTCCATATAACTTGAAACGGAGTGATTGTCGATTTTTACAATTTTGTCATTTTTCTCAAGTCCTGAGGAAACGCTGACAGCGTCTTCCCTGAAATCTGCTACAACAGGTGTTGCAATAAGTTCCTGATTTGCATTGATGCAGATGCAGATAACAAGACCTAAAAGCAGATTCATTACTGCACCTGCAGCAACGATAATAATTCTCTGCCAACAAGGTTTCTTTGCAAATGAGCGTTCATCTTCGCTTTCTTCGTCTTCACCCTCCATGCTGACAAAACCACCGATAGGAAGAAGTCTGAGTGCGTACGTTGTTTCCCCTACTTTCTTTTTAAGAAGAGTAGG
>JAZRNJ010000278.1:0-6531 GCA_045648125.1 Acutalibacteraceae bacterium | reverse complement strand
AGGGAGTATGATATCCTCATGATGCGTTATGGACTGAATGGTGAAACACCACTTACACAACGTGAGATAGCTAAAAAATTAAAAATATCTCGTTCTTATGTTTCAAGAATAGAAAAGAAAGGTATAGATTACCTGAGAAGTAAATTTAATATGACCGATAATGATTTTGAGGAGTGATTTTGTGGCAGTAATTTATCTCAGTCCGTCAACACAGGAATTTAATCAATATTTTTCAGGGGGAAATGAAGAACAGTATATGAATTTACTTGCCGATGTTGTGCAACGTAATTTAGAAAGTGCGGGTGTGGGAGTGGTCAGAAATGATCCTGATGCACCACTTGCAGATGCAATTGAGGAATCAAATCTCGGGGATTTTAATTTGCATTTGGCACTTCATTCCAACGCATCGCCTGTTCAATTTGCAGGACGTCTTCAGGGATCGGATATTTACTACTATCCGGGTAGTTCAAAGGCAGAAAAATTTGCGGATATTCTTGCAGAAAATATGAAACAGATTTATCCAAATCCAAGGCTTGTTAATGCAAGAAGCACAACAGAACTCGGAGAACTGCAATTCACAAAAGCTCCTGCTGTTCTTATAGAAATAGCATATCACGATAATCCGAATGATGAATTATGGTTAAAAGAAAATCTTGATGAAATCGGTAGGGTAGTGGCAGATTCAGTAATCGAATATTTAAATGAACAATAGATTTACACAACTCCTTACTTGTGATATAATAAATGTATATCATAAGTAAGGAGTGATTTTTTGGATATTCAGAAGTTGTTTGATGTAAATGAAAAACCACTTGATAACATTCCGATGAACGGAGGGTTCTGTGGGATTTTCAGAAAAATAGGATGTGTTGGTGACAGCATGTCTTCAGGTGAATTTGAAGCAATTAATGAAAAAGGTGAAAGAACATACCACGATTTCTATGAATATTCATGGGGGCAGTTTCTTGCACGTATGTGTGGAACGACAGTATATAATTTTTCACGTGGTGGTATGACTGCAAAAGAATACTGCGAATCTTTTGCTGAACAGAATGATTTCTGGAACCCTGAAAAGAAATGCACTGCATATATCATTGCATTGGGTGTTAATGATTTGATGAACTGCAATATGCCCTTGGGAGAATTATTTGACATAGATTTTGAAAACTATGAAAATAACAAACCTACTTTTACAGGTTATTATGCTAAGATAATTCAAAAATATAAAGAAATTCAACCTGATGCAAAATTCTTTTTATTAACCGTTCCAAATGAGGATTTCTGGGGCGAAAAAAGATTTATTCATGCAGAACGTCTTTATGAGTTTGCCGAGATTTTTTCAAACTGTTATGTCCTTGATATTGGAAAGTATGGTCCTGTATTTGATGATGAATTCAGAAAAAAATTCTACCTTGGCGGTCACATGAATCCTTGCGGTTATATGGTAATTGCACAGATGGTCGCATCATATATCGACTATATTATTCGTCATAATATGGATGATTTTAAACAGGTAGGTTTTATCGGAACAGAGTACCGGTATAAAGAATAATAATTATAATACATAAAAACATTTCCAACGTTATTCTAAAGTTCTAAGAAGAATTTTGCTTGGAAATGTTTTTTATTTTAATATTGCAAAATAAGAAAAAGGTGATATAATTACTTTGTATAAATATTTTACATGGAGGGTCTGTATGAAAAGTGGAAAAACATTAAGCAAAAAAATAATCTCATTTTTACTTGCTTTTGCAGTGATTCTGACGTCTGTCTCTGTAGGGATAGGGTCTTTGACTGCTCTTGCAGGTGCAGCAGGTGAGGGGGTTGAGTTAATCAATGCTTTCAGTCTTGTTGACAACAACGAGTATGTTGTTGGTACAGATGTAGATACGTCAATAACTATCAAAAGTAAACTTCCTGATTACAAAATCAGGGTTATTTATGTAAAGGCATACTTAATTTACTATTTAAATGGTATTGAGACAGCAAAAAAATTATCTGTTGATAACGATGTTTGTGGTGCTGTATGTGATTCAGAAGGTCAGACGTTTAACGTCACCGGTACGATTTCTAAGGATATCTCTGGTCTCATTCGTTATGAATGCGTTTACGATTTAATCAGTTCAGACGGAACGCTGACTTGCTCTTTCCTTACGGGATACGGATACGGTTATGCTTCAGGAGAAGGGGAGCAGACAGGAGCTGTCGGAAAACAATACTCAAAACCTGGCTCAATGTCAAAAGGTCGTTCTTTTTCAAGCATAGATACCCTTAATAGTACTTATGTTCAGGTTAGTAATCTTACTCTTGATTATGAAATTACATCAACTGCCATTGAAATCCCCGAGGAACCTACAACATCTGTTGAAGGTGAAGAAACAACTACTGTAGTTGTAGATGAACCGTCTCCCGAAACTACAAGACGAGTTGATGTTATCAGCGGTAATGCTCCATCAACATTATCTACAATAGGTGAAATGACCTGGCCTGAACGTAACTATGAAGAAAATGTAGTTTCAGGCACATGGCTTACCATGACTAAACCGGAATCAGGCTATTATAATTTTACTGTAAGTTTTAACGCTGACGACGAATCGTGGTATTCTACATCAAATGTTACAGAAACAGTTAAAATGTATTATAGAAGAGATGCAGATAAGGAACATGCTCTTTCTGTAGCAAATACATATCTTGAAAACAATCTTCTTAAAAGCAACTATACAAAAGAATCATGGGATAATTATCTTAGAGCAATTGAATATGCTCAGCTTGCAGGTAGAGCAGTGCCTCAGGATAACTATGCTTATAGAATTGCATGTGAAAAAGTTCTGAATGTTGATTCCTTATTATCGGAAGCTGAAAAAGATCTTGAATCAAATTATATAACTGATTTTGACAAAGAAGATGTATCAGCTTCTGGTATTGAGACTATCAATGCATTTAGTCTTACACAAAACGGCGATGCGTCGGGTACTTCATTCAATACATCTATTACTGTTAAAAGTAAGGTGTTAGATTACCAGATTAAGATAAATTCAATTGTTGCAAGTATCAGATATTTTCAGGATGAGACAAGCTATCTGTCAACCATTTATGTTGATCCAAGTGCTATTGGTGCAATTTGTAACACAGCAGGAAAATCTTTCACAGTAACAGGTTTTATTAATCAGGGTCTGGCAGGTCTTATTCGTTACGAATGCAACTACGACCTTCTTGATAATAACAATAATGTTATCTATTCAGGTATGACCGGTTATGGCTATGGTGCCGTTTCTGCAAACGGCTATCAGACTGGTGCTGTAGGTTCTAGTATTACAAATGAACCATCAACTCCCGGTAGTGGATATAGTTTTGCAAGTTTCGGAATGATTAATACTTGCTATGTGCAGGTGCCGAATATCACACTCAGTTGTGTTACAGAAGTTGAAGGAGGCGGTACTGGTAAACCTACAGAAGAATGCGGAATGTATGTAACCGGTAACTATCCGTATACTTTGTCTGTTCGTAACATGAAATGGGACGGTTGTGGTATGTACAAGACAAGTTCAACACCTATTGACTGGTTTGTTCTTACTGGGCTCGATTCAGGTTACTATAATTTCCAACTTATTTATTGTGGTGATACATATGCCAACGTTGAAATGTTTTATAGGGATGATTTCGATAAAAATATAGCACTTGATAAAATCAGTCAACATCGTAGTCTTGAAAAAAGTTATTATACCGAGGCTTCGTGGAATGATTATCTTAAAGCGGTAGAAAAATTTATTCTTGTTGGTATGGCAATTCCCGGACCTAACTATACTTTCAAAAAGGCATGTGAATATTCCAAAGATTTAGATTTAATGTATCGTACAGAACTTATGGCAGCAAAACAAAGACTTGTTCCTGCTTATGCTGATTATACAGATGTAAATAACGCTTATAATGAATTTTTATCTTTAAAAGATGATACTGTAACAGTAAAAACTTATGACGGCGAGACTTTTGGTACAGAAACAATCCGTCTTTATAAGCAGGATTTAGCAGATGAAGTTGAAATATTCTTTAATTCATTAAATTTTGACCTTTACAAAGGTGATCAGCTTATTGTTGACAGTTATGCTGCAACTATCCGTAATATGACAGAAAACCTTGAATGTTATGATGCAGTGTATACATATCTTGATAATGCAATTTCTGAATACGAAGCAATGGATAATACGCTCTATACTAATGTTACATGGTATCGTTATGAAAGTGCAGTGAATACAGCTAAAGGACTTTCACGTTCGCTTAAAGCAGACTCTCAGGATGAAATTAACAATTGTCTCAGTAATATGGCTAATGCAAAGTTGGCTCTTGAATATGGTCCGGCAGACACAGCTGAGTTAAAGGAACAAATTGGAATTTCAGATGATATTTTTATAGAATATGATCAGGGAAAGCTTTTTACAAATTTAGCAGGATTTGATGAAGCTTGGGTAAACTTTACTATCTTTTACAGTGAAGCAATAAAAGTGAAGTCTTATAATAAAGACATGCAGTACGTGGTTGATAACGCTACTGAAAATCTCCGCTTAGCTAATGAGAGACTTTTATATTATCGTGCTCTTGATACAACAGAACTTCAGAATGTTCTCAGACTTACTCCTGAATATGACCAGTCGAAATATGTTGCAAATTCCTATAATACATGGAGTAGCCTGAGAGTTGATGGTTATATGTTCCTCGCTAAAACTTATGTTGATTACACAGGATCTGATCGAAAAACCTATGAAAACATTGATGAAATGTATGAACTCATAAGTAACATCAGAACTGCGTATGAAAATCTCGAAAAAGTTAAGGCTGATTTTACTGAACTTGATGGGTATGTAGCTCAGATACCTTCAGATGAAGTTCTTGCTCTTTATAAAGATGAATATGTTAATGCAATCAGAGAAATTGTCGGAGCAATTGATTACAATATTACTTTTGACGAACAGGATAAAGTTGACAATATTGTGGTTGAACTTCAGAATGCTCTCGCTAAGCTTACATACGAAAACTACAAAGATGCTGATTATTCAGGTGTTGAAGATGCTATTGCTGATGCTTATGAATTGAACAGAGAAGATTATGTGAATTTTGAAATAGTTGACACAGCTATTGCAGCAGTTGATTATACTAAGAAAATTGTTGAGCAGAATGAAGTAGATGCAATGGAAAAGGCAATCCGTGATGCAATTGGCGAACTTGGTTTTGTTATTGCAGATTACTCAGATGTTGAAGATGCCATTGCTGAAGCTGAAGCAATTGAAAACAAGGATTGGTATACAAACTACTACAGAGTTGAAGATATAATCAATGGTATTGACTGGAGTCTTACGCTTGACAAACAGGATGTAGTTGACGGTTATGCCGAAGCAATCCGTGAAGCGATTTATAACCTTGAACTGATCAGAGCTGACTATTCGGAACTTGAAGTACTTTATGAAGAGGCTCTGGAAAAATCAACACATCAAGATGATTACAAAAACTTCTATGTAGTTGAAGCGGTTATTCGTACTATTACTTGGGATTTACCTATATATGAACAGCATAAAGTAGATGCAAAGGCTGATGAACTTAGAGTGGCACTTGAGTCACTTTTGTATACATTGGCTGACTATTCTGCAGTCGAAGAAGCTAAGGAAAGAGCTCGTACATATTCTTTTGAACACTATACAGCAGAGTCTTATGAAAATCTCAGGAATGTTCTTTACAGTATTGATTATACTCTTGATAAATCAAACCAGGATATTGTTGATGGTTATGTAATTCAGATTAATAAGGCTATTGAGGAACTTGTTGAACTTCCTGCAAACTACATAGAACTTGAAGAACTTCTTGACCAAATTGCAAATCTTGTTGAAGATTACTATTCTGTAGATTCATATAATGCAGCAAAGGCTGCAGCTGCTGCATGTGCAGGTTATGAAAAAATAGGCATTACACGTCAGGATGAAATTGATGCAATGAGAGATAATCTCCAGGCAGCAATTGATAATCTTGTACTTGAAGATGCTAACTACGAAGAAATTGAAAATCTTATTACTGAATTCGAAGCTATATTTGAAACTATAGATAAGAATCTGATTACTACTGAATCGATTAATGCTGTTCAGGATGCTATTGATTCGGTTGAATATGGTCTAAAAGCAGACGAACAGCATGTAGTTGATAACTATGCTTTCAGAATCAGACGTGCTATTGATAACCTCAGATATAAACCTGCTGATTATACTCAGGTTGATATTGCAATGAAAAATGCGCAGAATATTGACCGAACATATTATGCTGAAGAATCTCTTGAAAGGCTTGATTCAGCTCTTGCAAGGGTAGAATACGGTTATGGTATTAACCGTCAGGATGAAGTTGATTTGATGGCTCTGAATATCAATAAAGCTCTTCAAGCCCTTCAGCCCGGACCTGCTGATTATTCACGCGTAATTTCAGTCATTGAGAGATTTGAAGCCCTTAATCATTCTCACTACACTCCAGAGAGTGTTGCTAATGTTCAGAATATTA
>JAZRNJ010000277.1:0-5766 GCA_045648125.1 Acutalibacteraceae bacterium | reverse complement strand
CTTTTTCTTATTAAAGTCAAGGCGTGGTAATCTGTTCATCAAAAATACCTTTGAGAAGTTCCTCTGAAAGGTCAGATGAAAATGGTTTTACGGGACCATGCTGATATACTCCGTTTTTACAGAAGAACATAGTGTTTTTATCAACTCCGTCAAGAATGATAAGGATTTTTTCAAAGTGGTATTTATCCTGAGTGTGACCTTTGAAACCTTCAAGAGTCTGCGTATCATTATAAAAAATTTCAATGCAGAGATTTTCATTTTTTATTTTGTCTATGTAACCATCTTCAACAGCAAGCTTTAAAATTCCCCATTTATCATTTGCGATTGCTTTGTTGATGCTTCTTATGACAGTGTCACACATTTCGCTGTCCTTTGAGATAGTCTGAGGTTTTCCGTTATGATAAAAAAGTATTTGTTCGGGTTTATAAAGAGAATTTACAGAAGCCTCTGTGTCAGGTTCGGTAGTAGTTTTTATAGGTTCTAAAACAGGAACAGTTGAGGTTTCGGTGGCTTTAGCAGAGGTTGTTTCAGTGATATTCCCGACTGATGAGTTTTCTGTTTGCGGGAAAGTAATGTTTCCTTGAGGAGAGGTGAATTTTAAAAAGACAGGAACTAAAGCAAAAAGCAGAACAGCCACGGTTACAATAAGTGAAATAAATCTGAAAGAAAGTTTTCTCTTTTTTGTTCCGTTGTTTTTCTGTGTATTTTTTTGGTCATTTATAAGACTTTGGCAAAGTTCTATTAACTCGGTGTTTTTTTCTTCTTCAGATTTTCCCAGCTCAACTTCAATAATCTTATTCAATTCTTCTTCAGTAAAACTGAAGTTTTTATTTTTGAGCAGTTCTGTTATATTATTGCTTTCTGACATAGTACGCCTCCTTTATTGTAGAGTCTGCTATTCTAATAATACTTATATTTTCAAAAAAGTCAACTGTATTTGACAAAAAACTATGTCAATAGTGTTTGTTTTCAGAGTCCCAAAAGTATCCCTTTTCCCACCTTTCTGTTTGAAAAACAATGAAATCTCGTCTACACTAAAAAGCGTAAACGAACATTTGTTCGGTTACAAAAACAGAAAGGAGAAATAAAAATTTGACAAAAAAACCTGTAAGTTTAACGCATTTTTCATCAGAGGAGTTATTAGCTGCAGCAGGACAGTTTAACACTCTTTATGACAAGGAAATTGAAACACCTGTTGAGTATATTCACCGTAAACGTGAACGTGACATGAGAAAGGTAATCAATTTTATTGTTGAAAATGAACTTGATAAAACAAAACGTGAAATTTTTACAAAAGTATTTTTCGGTGGTGAGAAAATTTCTGATGTTGCAGAAAAAATAGGGATGACTTATTCAGGAGCTTATAAGAACTATGATAAAGCATTGAAAATCATTGGCGAAAATCTGAAATACGTAAATTTTTATCAGAACGTCAGCAAGTACGACAGAATGAAACCTTTGGAAATTATGAAAAATAATGCATTTTCGGCATTGAAAGAACTTTCTTATTCTGCTGTTATTATGCGATTAACACGTCTGATGGAGAGAGATAACATAAACGGAGAAAAACTTTGCAATTCTCTCGGTTTTGATGAAAAACGTTTTGAGGAAATCTTTGATGGGAAAATTCATCCGTGTGCAGATGAGATTGTTTTGCTTGCAGGTTTTTTCGGAGTTTCTACAGATTATATTTTAAAGGGGGATTTGCCTTGACAAAAACACTCAGAGAACTTGGCGAAGAATATGTTGCAGAAATTGAAATACTTGATGAAAAAATCGAAAGATACCGCAAAAGACTGAAAAAGGCTTTTGATGAATGTAACAGCGATGAAATTTTTACGGTACAGAGACTTTTGCGTGTTTTTTACAGACAGAGGTGTGAGATGATGGAAACTGCACGTAAGCTTCTTTATTATTACTCCTGAGGCAGAAAGGAAAATTAATGACAGATTTACTTATTACTATGAGTTCTTCAGGCGTTTTTACTTTGACTCCTCATGCAGGGAGAATAGAAGAATACTGTGCCAAAAGACTCAAAATTAAACTTAATGTAGATTTTCTTACGTCAGCAATAAAGTATTATACATTAAGCTTTGAACCGTTTTCTCTGTCACGTAAAATTGTAACAGAAAATATTTACAGAGATTCTGAAAGTACCGAAGGCATTCATTATGCTGACGGTCATATTTTTTGTCCTATTTATGACTATATTGCTGTTTCACCTACTGTTGCAGTGCAAATAGACGGCTATGAAACTGACGAAGATGGAAATGTTACTGCTATAATTAAATCGGGTATTTTTAATCTTAATTTTGCACAGTCTCTGACAGGTGAGGGAATGATGCTTCAGACAGTGAGACCGGATGTGAAATTTTTTGAAAATGTAAGCACTGCAGTGGATAAGGCTTTGGAAACAAAAACAATACACGGTGAACAGATTGAAGGTTATTCAATTACCGGACGAGAAATAGCGTTAAATACGATTACTACTCTTCACTTGCAGGAAAATTCAGTAAATACAAAGCATCTGAAGGAAGGCGCAGTGAAAACAGAAAAACTTGCTGATGGTTGTGTAACGAATAAAAAACTGACAAATGCAAGTGTCACCGCAGAGAAAATTGCAGAAAATGCTGTTACTACAGACAAAATTGCTGATGAAAATGTTACGGCAGTAAAACTCGCTGACGGTGCTGTTACAAATGTAAAACTTGCAGACTACAGCGTCAGCGAAAAGAAATTATGTCCCAAGGGAGTTACAACATCAGCGTTGGCAGATGGTGCAGTCACCCCTGCAAAACTTGACAGAGAATACATTACACATCATCAGAGTCTTGAGGGTTATGCCACGGAAGATTGGGTAGAGAAAAAGGGATATCTAACTTCCGGTGAGGGTTTTCTGAAGGACGAAGATTTGCCCACAAGACTCAGCGAATTTGAAAATGATGTTGCTGTATCGTTTGTTTCTCAGCAACTGACTGATGAACAGAAATCAATTGCAAGAGAAAACATCGGAGCGGTTCAAAAAGAAGAGGGTAAAACGCTTTCTCATAATGATTTTACCGATAAAGACAAAGAAAAACTTGATTCAGCACTTACGGAGCATCAGGATATTTCAATGAAAGCAGATGTTTCTTCTTTGTCACAGGTTGCTTTTTCCGGTTCTTATAAAGACCTTACCGATCAGCCGGAAATCAATGAATTTACAGATATACTCAAAGAAGAATATGACAAGGCTTATAGTCATTCTGTTTCAGAACATGCACCGATCACGGCACAGGAAAATGTTATTGAAAGTTTAACCGTAAACGGAGAAATAGCAGAGATAAAAGAAAAGAATGCTTCTATATGCGTTATCGGGTTTGAAGAAAAAGAAAAAGTATTTGTGGAGGTGTACTGATGCTTATATATTATTTAAATGATGACGGTTTATCTTATTCGGTTATAGGGGAAACAGATTCCACCGTAACACGGATTGAGATTCCTGATGAGTATAATGGACTGCCTGTTACAGAACTTTCTGCCGATTTTACAGGTTTTAATAATCTGAAAGAAATTGTAACAGGTAAGAATATAAGGGAAATCAGTTTGAGTACTCTTGATATTCCTTCTCTTGAAACGCTCTGTCTCAGAAGCGGAATTGAAATCATCAATGGTCCTTTAAGTGACACAGGGAATCTTTCTCACATTTTCTACGAGGGAACAGAAGATGAATGGAACAAAGTGAATTGGTATTTAGTGGACGATCTTGAGAATGTTTTAAGTAAAATAGAAAAACATTTTTGTGTGTTTGGTAAAAGTGTAATTCTTTCTTTCGGAGAAGAAAAACTTTTCCCTTATACTCACTGGGATTGTGTAACGGGAAAACCTGAAGAAATCAGTTCGGAAAAAGTTTCCTATGATAACAGCATAAGCGGTCTTGAAGCTGAAAACATCAAGGATGCAATTGACAAACTTAACGCTAAACATTTTGATGTTACTTCTCTTTCTTCGTGGAAAGATTTGCTTTATCTTGTGCGCTCAGGAAGAGCATCTGAATTTATAAAAACAGGTGATCAGTTGGTTTCGTTGAAAAACGGGAAAGAACTTGTATGGGATGTTATCGGAATTGATGAGGATGAGCCGGTTGATTCAAAACACAAACATTCCGTTACATTGCAGTTAAGGGATTGTTTTAATAATATGCCCTATTCAACTCCCGAGGCTTCGTATTTTGCAACTGTCAAACTTTTGCCGGGACAGTATTATGTCAAAATGAAAAACTATTCTTCCCCACCGGTATACTATGCTTTTACTCTCACGGAAGAACTTCCCCTGGGAGGACTGGTAAGGATTTGCGAAAATACAGTTTATATTTATAAGAAGAAAACAGATAGTTATTGCAGCTCTTTTGCAATTGATTTTTCTTCACCGAACGAGGAAGATATGTCAGGTACTTATCTTACACAGGAAAACTACCACATCCATACGGAAATGGGTTCTGTTAATTATGAAGAATCCGATATAAGAAAATGGCTTAATTCATCAGAAAAAAGTTGGTGGGTACATAGCCACGGAAGGTCACTTGCACCTCTTGATTATTTATCTGTTGCGGGTTTCTGTAACGGAATGGATGAAGATTTTCTTAATGCAGTAAATCCCGTAAAAAAGAAAACTGTTCTTCCTGACGGAAGAGAGGTAATTACAGAAGATAAATTTTTCCTGTTGTCAGATGAAGAAGTTTACGCCTCGGGAGAAAACGCCTATGAATATTACAGAGAAAATTCTTCGTTGTCAGAACCCGGTGCGCTGAAAGATTCATCACGAATAAAAATGTTTGAATCTGCAGCTCGTCATTGGTGGTTAAGAAATCCTGCAACAGGCGATAACGGTCTGATGCGAGTTCTTACTGACGGTGGTGTAGGTTCAGTAAAAGCAGCAAAAATACTTGCTTACGGTGTTGCACCTGCTTGTTGTATTTGTTAAAGGAGGTCAATTGTGTTAAAAGTTAAAACAGTTTTACAGCAACTTATTGAGGAGAGAAAGAAAAATGCTTTTCTTTTGATGAAAGTTGAAGAATTATTATCTGATGTGGACTATGTTGCAATGATGTGTGATGTTGAACTTGAGGAGGATGAGAATGAGTAAAAAATACGGCAAAGTAAAAGAATATTTTGAAAAAGGTCTGTGGAGCGTAGACAGAGTTGCCAATGCCGTTATCAAGGGTTGGATTACAACAGAAGAATTTACAGAAATAACGGGGGTAAAATATGATATTTAACCTGATGAAAATAACGTCTCTTTATGCTGCTTTCTTTTATTTTCTTCTTATGGGGGCTTTTTCATGAGTGAGTGGCAGATAGGCATAATCTGTACTTTGGCAGGTCTTGTGATGTCCTTTGTTTTTTCGTTGCTTACACACAGAAGAAACGAAAAAAATGACCTGAAAAATGCAGGTGAAATGAGGGGCGTTCTTCAGTCTGATGTAGGATACATAAAAGCAGGTGTTGATGATCTGAAAAGAGAAAATAAAGCAACAAATCTTAAAATTGATAATGTATCAGAACGGGTTACCCGTGTTGAAGAAAGTTGTAAACAGGCTCACAAAAGAATTGATGAATTAAAAGAAAACGAATATATGTAAGGAGAATGTGTGATGAAGATAGTTGATTTTTTAATTACAAACTGGAGTGATGTTACTCTTATTTTTTCTGTTCTGTTTATTATAATTTACTCATCATTTACAAACAGAACAGAGTATCTGAGAGCAGAACTTTTTTCACTGGTGAC
>JAZRNJ010000276.1:0-6923 GCA_045648125.1 Acutalibacteraceae bacterium | reverse complement strand
AAATCAGGACCTTATTGATGCGTACAAAGGCCTTGTGAAATTCATTAAAACTGAGAGCGTTATAATTCAGGTTAAAGAAGATGGAGCTCTTGTTGAAGCACCTGAATATATTGCTGTTAAATACACTACATCAACACTTCAGCTTTATTCAAGAATTCTTCCTCTCGATTCAATGTATGTTTCTGTTGAGTGGTCAACAGATTCTTCATCAATTGTTGTTGATGAAAATGGTCTTGTTAAACCTAAATCATCTACATCAGCCGGTTATGGTTGGGTTACAATTAAAGTAACTGATGAAAGAGGTAATGTAGTTTCAGACAAAGTTCACGTGTCATTTGCTCTCTATCCTGTAACACATATTGAATTGACACCTGAGTCTATTGAAACAAGCCTTGATGAAGCGCCTGCAAAACTTAAAGCAGTATGTAAACATAAGGCAACTGATGCTATTACACATGATGCATCAATTCAGAAAATTTACTGGACTTCTGATAATGAAACTGCTGTAACAGTTGACGAAAACGGACAGCTTACATATCACAACGCAGGTCAGGCAACTATTACTGCAACTGCTGCTGACGGTGGCATTCAGGTAACTTGCCTTGTAACTGTTGCAGGTGACAAATCAAAACTTCGTGAAGCAATTGCAAAAGCTGACGAAGCACAGATTGATATTCAGGAACATACTTATGAAACAAGTATGGAATACGTTGCCGCTTACGACCTTGCGAAAGAAGTAGAATCATCAGTTCTTTATACTCAGGAAGAAATTGATGCAGCAGCAGAAAGACTTCTTGCAAGTATGGAAGCACTTCAGCCATATATTCACATGACTGACCTCAATGTGTATTATAATGGGGAAATTGCTCCTGAATTCATTTCAATTAAAGTTCCTACACATAAAGCTTATACTTCACAGAGTGTAACACTTACATATGATTATGCACCTACAGATGCAATGTTTACTTCAATTGAATGGGCATCATCAAATTCGATTGTTTCATGCGAAAATGGTGTTATCAAACCCATAAAGAATGAAGCTTGTGGTTCTGAAATTACACTTACAGCTACTGATCATTACGGCAATAAAATAGTTAAAACTGTTTATGTTGCTTTCGCTAACTATGAAACAACAGGTATTTCTATTGATAAAACCGAATTGTCTGTTCCTTATGGTGCAGAACCTCAGACAATTACTGCAACTGTAGTTCGTGATGCATGGGATAGTTGGTTTGGCCCCAGTGTTCCTGATGTTGTATGGCGTACAACTGACCCCGATGTTGCAACTGTTGAAAATGGTGTTGTAACGTTTGTTGAAGCAGGTTCATGTCAGATTATAGCATCAACACTTTATGGTGGTTACACTGTAGTCTGTGAAGTAATTGTTACATCAGACAGAACACCTCTTGAAGAAATTTATGCAATGACTACTGCACTTAATCTTAAGCAGGAAGAATATACTGTTGAATCATGGGGTCCCTATGCAGAAGCTTATGCAGCAGCAGGAAAAGTTCTTGAAAATCCTAATCCTAAACAGAGAGATATCAATGCAGCTGCAGACGCACTCTGGGATGCTTATAATAACCTCGACAGATACATTAAAATTCAGAAGGTAATCATCTTACACAATGGTTCTGATGCACCTCCTTATATTTCAAAAGAGGTTGGTCTTGCAGCAAACTATAAGAACCAGTCAATTAGCCTTGGTTACAGAGTTTTACCCACCAATGCGCTGGAATCTGTAGTGTCTGTAGCATGGTCATCAAGTAACAGTTCTATTTCAGTGAATGAAGGTGGTATGTGCGTTCCTACTGAAAATGAACCTTGTTGGTCACTTATCACATTGTGTATCACTGACAAAAAAGGCAGAGAATATAAAAACAGCGTATATGTTTCCTTTGCGAGAAACAGAGTTGAAAGTGTAAGTATTTCTCCTGCAACAGTTTCAGATGCTGTAGTTGGCGGTACAAAACAGCTTTCAGCTGTAGTTTCACCGGACAAAGCAAACATTAAGGCTGTGACATGGTCTTCATCTGATGAATCACTTGCAGTGGTTGATGCAAATGGTCTTGTTACGTTCCTCAACACAGGTATTGTTGAAATAACAGCAACAACTTGCGACGGTGGTAAAAAAGCTGTTTCAGCAATTAAGATTTATGCTAACAAGTCAGAACTTAACGAAGTAATGACTTATGTAGAAGAACTCAAACACACAGATTATACTCCTGCTTCATGGGCAAATCTTCAGGAAAAATACAATGAAGCACTTGTAGTTTTCAACAATGCTGATCCTACTCAGGAAGAAGTTAACAATGCAAGAATTGTACTTTCAGAAGCAATTTCTGCTCTTGTTGAATATGTTTATGTTTCTGATGTGAAAATTTCCTATAACGGAAATGCATCTGAGTTTATCAATGTTGTAGTTGGTGAAGATGAAAACTTCTTTACTGTAAAAGCTGATATTGGTTTAATACTTAATCCCGAAAACGCAATGTACAAGGATATTAAGTGGGAAACAGAGGGTACAATTGTTTTGAACGCCTTAGGTGATACTGTAGTTCCACAGTACAATCAGCCTTGTTATGGTAGAGTTCATTTCACAGTTATTGACGATTTTGGTAATGAATATAAAACGACAAGTTATGTTACTTTCTCAAGAAACCCTGTTGTTTCAATTGAACTTGATAAAGACCTTCTTGAAGTTAATGCAAACTCTGAAGCAATTCAGCTTACAGCAACACCGATTGGTGTAAATGGTGATGTTTCTGATATAGACGGAATTATCTGGTCATCAAGTAACCCTGCTGTAGCATCAGTTGATGAAAATGGTCTTGTTTCATTCCATGCAGGTGGTTATGCTGAAATCAAAGCTGAATCAGTTATCGGTGGTTACAATGCTATCTGTAAAGTTTATGTAACAACTGATAAATCAGCTCTTCAGGCAATTCTTCAGAAAACAATTGATGAAAATTATCAGAAACTTGACTATATTGAAACAACATACAATGCATACCTTGAAGCTTATGATAACGCTGTAAAAGTATTCAGTAATAATGAAGCTTCACAGGAAGAAATTGACAACGCAACAGAATGGCTCACAAATGCAATTAACGCACTTGAACCATACGTTCATATAGAGTCAATTATCATTACACCTAATTCCAATAAGAATATTACTGTAAATGGTGATTACATTACTTATGAAGATCCGGGTTCTGTTGTTAATAACAAAACAATTCAGCTTAACTGTGCTTTGAATCCCGGAAATGCAATGTATGAAACAATTGAATGGGCAAGTAACAACGCTTCAAAAATTTCTGTTGACCAGAATGGTCTTGTTAAATCATTGACTAATACACAGCAGACAGCAGCAATTACTATTACTATTACTGACTATTACGGAGTAAAATATGTAAAAACTGTTCATGTTTCATTCATTAAATGGGCATCTGCATCAGTAACAGGTGTATCTATTAGTCACTCTGAAATCGAAGGTACTTCAGGTGGTAATTTCACACTTACTCATGAGCTTAAAAAGTCAGGTATAGGTGAACCTGAAATTAAAGATGTTATTTGGTCTTCATCAAATGAAAAAGTTGCAACTGTTAATAGTGAAGGTAAAGTATTCTTTATTGATTCAGGTGAATGTACCATTACAGTAACAACTGTACAGGGTGGTTTCACTGCAAGTTGTAAGGTGAAAGTTACTGCTACAGAAGCTAAAGCTAACCTTGCTAAGGCTATTGAAAGAGCAAAGGCTTACGATTCTTCGCTTTATACTGAAGAAACATTTGAAATTCTTACAAATGTAATTCCTCAGGCAGAAGCAGTTTATAACACTTTCTACGCAACAACTACTCAGATTAATGATGCAATTGCTCTCATTGAAAATGCAGAAAGTCAGCTTGTTTATGTACCTGCTGATTACACTGCAGTTGATGATGCAATTGATAAGTTTAATGCTCTCAATAAAGATTATTACAAACCTGAAGATATTCAGGCTATACAGACTATTATTGACGGTGTAGACTTTAACCTTGACGTATCTCAGAAGAGTGTTGTTGACCAGTATGCAGCTGATATCAACAATGCAATTGACGGTCTTGTTCAGCTTGATGCTGACAAAACAGCTCTTCTTGAAGCAATCGGCAAAGCAAATGAAGTTGACAGAGAGATTTATTCAAATATTAATACTCTTGATGCACCTCTTGCAGCAGCTGTAACTGCTTCAGAAACTGAATATAAGATTTCTCAGCAGGCTGAACTTGATGCAATAACAAAAGCTCTTAATGATGCAGTTGGTGGTCTTGTTCTTAAAGAAGCTGACAAGGTTATGCTTGAGTTAGCTCTTGAACAAAAACTCAGAAATGAGCTTACAGAGTTTTACGATGCTGAACTTCTTGCAGAGTGGGAAAAACTCGTTGCTGAAGGTCAGTCAATGATGGATGACGATAAACTTACAATCCTTGATAACGATGCTATCGACAGCAAAGCTACAGAGATTATGAGAGCTTATAAAGCTGTAGAAGCAAGTTACAAATTCGTTATCAATTTGTCTGTTCTCGAAAATGCTATTGCTGAAGCAGAAAAAGTAATTGTTGACAATTACGTCAGTGATGAAGCGTTTACTGAATATGAAAACGCTTTAGCATACGGCAGAGAACTTCTTACTCAGAACCTTTCAACTGAAGAGGACCAGCTTACAGTAAATGAAGCTGCTGAAAGAATTCTCAACGCAATCAAAGCTCTTAATCTAAAAGCTGCAGATAAATCTGCTCTTGAAGATGTTCTCACACTTGAACTTACTAAAGAAAAAGTTGAGTTCTATGATGCTGAACTTCTTGCAAAATGGGAAGCTCTTGTTGTTGAAGGTCAGGAAATGATAGCTGATAATAATCTTACAATTCTTGACAATGAAGTGATTATTGCAAAGGCAGAAGAAATCAGAGCTGCATACAATGCAGTTGAAGCAAGCTATACATTTGTAGTTGATAAATCAGCACTTGAAAACGCAATTATCGAAGCAGAAAAAGTAATTGTTGAAAATTATGAAAATAATGAAGCATTTGCTGAATTTGAAAACGCATTGACAGCCGGTAGAGAACTTCTCCTTCAGGATCTTGCAACAGAAGAAGATCAGATTGCAGTTAATACAGCTGCAGAAAGAATTCTCAATGCAATTAATGGTCTTACACTCAGATTTGCTGATTACAGTAAGGTAAATGAAGCAATCGAAAGATTCAATAACGTTGATAAGTTTATCTATACTGATGATTCAATCAAAGCAGTTCAGGATATTATAGACTCACTGATGCTTGATTTAGATTTTACAAATCAGCTTGTTGTAGACAAATATGCTGAAGATATTAATTCTGCAATTGACAATCTTGTTCCTACAGAAGAAACTAAGATTGAAGCAATTGAAAGTGTAGGTTCAACAGTTAACGGTGACAATAAGTTCATCTACGGTGTTGATGAAGGCCTCACAAACATAGAAGAATATGTTCGTGTTATTAATGGCACAATTGTTTCTACTGAAACAGAAAATGGTCTTGGCACAGGTGCTAAGATTGATGTCGTTAATGAAGATGGTGAAATTGTAGACAGTTACACACTTGTTGTGTTTGGTGACATTAACGGTGATGGTACGGTAGATGGTCAGGACTCACTTCATATCTGGATGATTATCTGGTCAGGTGAAGCTGCTGACGAAGCTATTATGCTTGCTGCTGATGCTAATAAAGACGGCGTTATTGATGAAACTGACGTTGAGCTTGTTGAGCAGGCAGGTATATATAACGCTACAGTTGAACAAAGATAAATTTTTAACGAAATTGTGCATAGGTTATAAAAATTCCCCCGTCTGTTATTGCAGATGGGGGAATACCTTATAATCTTATAATATTTGCATTTATTATGTTGAATTTGGTGTTTTGTTGTGCTAAAATATTACAAAATTCATCTTAGGTGGCGAGATTTATGAAAGAAAAGAAAAAGAGCAATTTTAAAGCTTTTCTTGACAGAAAAGACATTAAGTTTTCTGCCAAACGTTATGGTATTGATGCTTTAAGTGCTATGGCACAGGGGTTGTTTGCATCGTTGCTTATTGGCACAATTATCAGTACAATAGGAACACAATTCGGTATTGAAATTTTAACAAAAGTAGGGGATTACGCTAAAGGTGTTTCAGGTCCTGCTATGGCAATTGCAATCGGTTATGCTCTGCATTGTCCGCCTCTTGTTCTTTTTTCCCTTGTTGCAGTTGGTTTTGCTGCAAATGAATGTGGTGGTGCCGGTGGACCACTTGCAGTGTTGTTTATTGCAATTGTTGCATCAGAACTTGGCAAGGCCGTAAGTAAAGAGACAAAAGTTGATATAATTGTTACTCCGTTTGTTACAATTGCATCGGGTGTTCTTCTTTCTGTTTATTGTGCTCCGTATATCGGCAAAGCTGCAAGTCTTGTAGGTGAACTTATTATGATGGCAACAGAACTTCATCCCTTTATTATGGGTATTATCGTTGCTGTAGTTGTGGGTGTTGCACTTACACTTCCCATAAGCAGTGCGGCTATCTGTGCAGCACTCAGTCTTACAGGTCTGGCAGGTGGTGCAGCGTTAGCAGGTTGCTGTGCACAGATGGTAGGTTTTGCAGTAATGAGTTATAAAGAAAATAAATTCGGCGGACTTCTTGCTCAGGGTATCGGAACAAGTATGCTTCAGATGGGTAACATTGTAAAGAATCCTAAAATCTGGATTCCGCCTACGGTTGCATCAGCAATCTGTGGCCCTATAGCAACTTGTCTGTTCAAGCTTGAAATGAACGGTGCTGCAATTTCCTCAGGTATGGGCACTTGCGGTCTTGTAGGACAAATCGGTGTTTATACAGGATGGGTTAACGATGTTGCATCAGGTCTTAAAGATTC
>JAZRNJ010000275.1:0-33378 GCA_045648125.1 Acutalibacteraceae bacterium | reverse complement strand
CTGTATCACAGAGAGAAACCTTTTCAAGAGCCTGAACATTTTTGTATTCAGGCGACTGCCACAAATGCTGAAAACCAACTATGAGGTTTATCGAAAGAGAGTTTATATCATTTTCCGCAAGCCAGGAATTTGTTTTTGTACGTAACAAAGTTTCTGTTGGAGATTCATCATCACTAAACTCTGCCGTGAAATCCTTCAGAAGAATCCTTTCCTCGATACCTGAAGAATTTGTAACGCTGATTGTTTGCTCTGTCAGAGTGATATAAACATCATCCTTCAGATAATAAGGAAAAATAGCGGTATACGAATTTTCCTTTGATGTAATACATTTCAGGTCTATAAGGTTTTTACCATAAGAAATAATAACCCCAGTATCTTTGCCCCTGTTTTTGTGAAGTATGGTTTTTCTATTATCAAACTCAAACTCTCCACCATACAAATCAAGAATTGACCCTTCCTTCCCGCCAAAAGCCGCACGCAGGGAACAAGCCTTATACGAAATGCTTTTAAGTGTCGCAATATCACTTGTCACCTGTGTAAATTTGGTGTTTCCCACTGCACCGCTGGTCAAAAAAGACAGTGCAGATGAAGCAGAAACATTACTTTTTTCAACAGAAACTATTGGATAATGTGATGTAGCATAAGAAATATGCTCTGCTTTAACAGTTACAATCCCTGATATCGGTTTTGAAATCTCATAAATACTGAAAAGCTGATTTTCAGAAGTATCATTCGGTTTTGCAAATATAAGATTACTTTCTTTCAAATCCGCATAGCCTTGCCCCTTAACAGGGTAAGTCATTGAAAGTTCAAAAACACCATTTCTTTCCTCTGTAACTTCGCAGGAAATAGAGTCTTTAAGGAAATGTAAAATGTTTTCGTTTTTATCTTTTAAAATCGGAATCATAATATTTCTCCTTAAATAGTTCTCCAACGAGGAGTAACCTCAACCTTTGAAACAGTACCACCTGACCACGCTATTCTATTCGAACCGCTTTGCAGAATTGGAAAAGAAGCAAAGCCGATACTACTGTTCTTCAACGTGTTTCCATAATAACAAGCCATCAGTTCAGAGTCTATATCAATGTATGATGATATGTTTTTAACAAGAAAGGCATCACCATTGATTTGTAAAGTTACATTACCTGAACCGTATATCCTAATCAAAGGCTCGGATTCAAATTCTTCTGGATTTTCAATATAGCCACTGCTTGTAAAAGTGGTTGCCTGTTGTCCAATTTCTGAATATCTGAAAGGTTTACAACTGAACAGAATTTGTGCCGTTCCTACATTCTGTAGCATTTCATTAACATTTGTCGCTGACCTATGACAGGCCATTCTGAAATATCCTGGTTGATATGTATCTGACAACCTGAAATAACCGCCGTCTTTACACAACCAACCGTTCACATCCGAAATAACCGATGTAATGTTTTTGAGCCCTACAGTATAGGAAATGGGAACATTTTCAAAACTTTCATCATCTTCAATAATGTCTCCGTTTCTTCCAGGAACACTTATCAACTTACCTTTTCTTGCAGGAGTAGAAAAAATGTTCTTTTTTGATACATAAAGACCAAAATCTTCACTTGAAATCCCATTAAATGTAAATTTGTTCATCCGAACACAACACCCTTTCTACGCAATTCTGTGGCAACCATTACAGACAATTCCTCTGCAAGTTCCTGTACATCCTCAGTACGATTGTTAACAAAATTCTGAATATTGATAACGACTCCACTTAACACGGAGTTTCCTAATGCAGTCGCACCTGTCACTGCAGAACGTTTTAAAGTAGTATCGACGTTTGTGTTAACATCAAAATTTGTCGGAACAGCTGCATGCATGCGCTGTGAAACGGTCTGCATTGAATTAACAAAGCCTTGACCAAGACCAAGAGCCAGGTTTGCACCAACTTCATCTCTGAACACGGTTGACGGAGAATGAATACCGAAAACTTCTTTGATTCCGTTCGTAACAGATAATCCGAGGCCCTTAATTTTTCCGATAAGCCAATCTTTAAGATTCTTGATACCGTTCCATAAGCCTTCAAGAAGGTTTTTACCAAAGCCAGCAAAAACAGTTGAAGGAGAATTGATTCCAAAGAATGATTTGAATTCTTTTACAATTCCCTGACTCACTTCACGGATTTTTGAAGTTACTTTCTTAATCATTCCGCTTATGCCGTTTGTCAAGCCTTCCATCAGATTAGTGCCGATTGAACCCCAATCATATTTTTTGAAAGTATCTACAATAGACATAATCACACGGGGTAAAGCTGCTACCAATTGCGGAATTGCACCTATTAAGCCTGTAATTATTGATGTGATAATCTCAGGAGCGTAGAGAATAATTGTAGGTAAATTATCAAGTATTCCCTGCACAATACCCATTATGAGATTCGGTACAGCAGCTATCAACTCCGGAAGCGCAGCAAGCAAACCTTCAACCAGGGCAAAAATGATATCAAGAGCTGCCGGAAAAAGTAGAGGCAGAGAGGCTATAATCGCTGTAACAATACCGGAAAGTAACTGGGGCACAGCTGCAACCAATTCAGGCAAAGCATCCCCTAAACCTTCTGCCAAAGCAAGCACTATCTCAAGAGCCGCTTTGATAAGTGCAGGAACGTTGTCTATAAGCGTATTTGCAATCAAAACAACCATCTCCACAATCTGTGGAATTAACTCTGGCAAAGCATCTGCAAGACCGTTTGCAAGCGTAATAATCATCTGAACAGCTGCTTCGACAAGAATAGGAAGGTTTTCAACTATCATATCAACAAGATTAAGCAACAGTGTTGTTATATGAGGCATTATAGACGGCAAAATTCTTGTAAAAATCACATCAAACAATTCTGATATAACAGAATTAACTGCATCCATGATACTGTCCATATTGGCACTTAAAGCCTCACCGAGAGAAGAAATCACAACACCAACCATTTCAATGATTTCAGGTATATATTTCATAATCGAATTCAACGCTTCAGGAAGAATGCCGGCAATAACTTCTGACATTTTTCCAATATCACCATTGGCATTAAGAATACCATTTGTGAATTCTCCGAGAAGGTTAACACCATCTCCGGCAAGGTCTGTAAGAACAGGCAACAGAACAGTTCCCAAGGCATTTTTTGCAGCCGTTGCACCAACATCAAGATATTGAAGTTGGTCATCAAAAGCACCAAAGGCATTGAGAGATTCTCCACCTACTATGTAACCGGCTTTTTGTGCTTCATCTCCCAACTCGTTCATTCTTTTAGAACCCGCTTCGATAAGAGGATTAAGTTCCTGAGCAGACTTACCGAGAATCTGCATCGCCAACGCATCACGTTCCGTCTCATTTGTCATTTTGCCGAGAGAATCTATAACTTCCCAGTATACGGTATCTGAATCACGCATAGTTCCGTCTGCATTAAGCACCTGCACACCGAGTTTTTTGTACGCTTCAACAGACAACTTCGTTCCATCCTGAACACCTTTCATTGACTTGATTTGTTTTGCCATTGATTTTGTCAAAGTGTCTGTTGAAACATCTACCAATTCAGCTGCATACATATACTCCTGAAGTTTTTCTGTAGCAATACCTGTCTGCGTTGATGTCGTTAAAACATCATCAGCATAGGAAGCACCGGAAACTGACATATCTGCAAGAGCTTTACCTGCAGAAACGGCCGCTGACGCAACACCTGTAAACACTCCAGATATAGTAGCAGCTGCTCCTTTACAGATAGTTCCAAGTTTATCGAAACTTTTTCCCGCTTTTTCAGCCTCATCACTTGAATCATCAAGGGACTCAGCATTTTCATCAAGTTCCTTGTTCATCTTATTGAGGTCTGCTTTTGCGTTGTTAAGTTGTGTCGCCCACGTTTTAGTTCTTTTATCACTCTCGCCGAAAGATTCCGTTGAGTTCGCCAATGCTTTTTCAAGCATTTCAATTTTCTCTTTCTGTGCCTCGATTTCTTTATTAAGAACCTTGCTTCGAGCCGTAACAGCTTCCTGAGATTTATCGTTTTTGTCGAACTCAGAAGTAACAAGATTCATTTCAGAGTGTAGCACTTTGAAAGAGGAATTTATATCTCTGAGGGCATTCTTAAACTCTTTTTCGCCCTCTATTCCGAGTTTTGCACCAAAACTATCTGACAACTTCTCACCTCCTTAAATATCCGCAGGGATTATGTCATCAATTGTTATATCCTGCTTTGGTTTTGCCATACCGTTAAGTTGCTTGTGGATTTCGATTTGGTCGAGAAGATGTCCGAGAGGCATCAGCCAGACTTCACGCTCAGGGCGAAGAAGCCAGACTGTGCCACAATAAATAAGACGAGCAAGTGTCTCCTCGTCACTTACTCGTCTTGAATGTTTTTTGAATTGTTATCTTCACTCTCGATGGTTCTTAAACTGCCTTTCAGAACCGCCGATGTGATTGCATCTTTATAGCGGAACAAATCACCTGGGGTAGAACAAAGTTCCATTTCACGTTCCGTAAGGAGTTCTTCATTTGCACCTTCAAATTCATTACGCAACATAATCGGCTGATTTGCAAGCAGCACAATTAACCAAATAACCTCTGTGAGGGCCTCTTCCTGGTTTTCAAACTTACTGAGTTTGTCTCCCAGTTTATCCAGACCGCCGTAACGGTGAATGATTTCCTTAGTTGCAAATGTTGTAAGAACAAGTTCGTATTCCTTGCCATGAATCGTCAAAACAGAACTTCTTTCTTTGTTGATTTCACTGGAAATAACCTTTGCTTTCATTATGTTCTACCATCCTTTTTAAGATGCATCTGCATAAGACGGCTCATACACAGTTTTGAACCAGTTGCTGATCGTTGCTGCCTGCACACCCGTATCGCCATCTGTTACTTCTGCTTTCCACGGATGTTTATTATTGCTGTCGAGTTTGTTCCTTCTCATAACGCTTCCTTCAATGGTAGGAGTCTGAAAAGAAATACTGTCGCCCTTTGTAGCAAGATTTGTGGAAGGAACTGCAAATTTGACTTTATAAAGCCAGAAATAACGGTATTTACCATTCGCTTTCATCGCACGGAAACCGATTGCTACATAGGGAGCAATATCAGTGTCGGTAGAAATCATAACACCGTTCTTGTCAATATCGGCACCTGTAAGAACCGTTGCGTTTGTTGTACCGATATCGTCGATTCCAAGAGAAATCTTACCGCCTTTGAACATTTTCACATTCTCCGCTTCACCATCATCGGCATAAAGAATAGCTTCTGCAAGTTCAACTGAAATGTCTGCTTTCATCGCTTTTGCAAGAGAGACAGGAGTTGCATAAGTTTCTTCGCCTTTTTCATCCACGGTGATGACCGAATAATAGAGACTGTCAAGTCCGATTGTTGACATATAATCAACCTCCTAATTGTTTTTCTTTTGCCACGTCAATGGCGTAATTGTGATGTTCGGTATTGGTATCAATACCGACATGTTTTCTGTTCATAATTGTAAAACCGGCATCTAAAAGAGCCTGAACGATCTGTCCCACACGCTCTAAATAGTTGCCGATTTTGTAAAATGATATTCTAACCGTTGATACTTCTGCAGTAGGCTTGTTGTCTGCAAAAACCTCAAATGAATCTGTCAGAGGAGTTAGAACAGCATATTCAGAAGGCGGTTCATCTGAAAAGACACCTGTTTCAACAGAAACATTGACAGATGCCATCACATTTTCTATTTTTTCGAGAACACTCATAATTTGTCAAACTCCTCTTCCAATACTTCTTTCATTTTATCTTTAGCCTTGCTTTTTGTTGATAAAACAGCAGGTTTCAGAAATGGCTTTGGTGGTTGTCCAGCTTTGCCATATTCAATAACACTGCCTATCATTGCATTTGTTACCTCTTTATAACTTGCAACTTTTGATGCCTTTTCACGTCTTGGTTCATTAAAGCCAACTTTTATAGAATAGTTTCCGTTTGCATCAACAAGCACTGGTGATGTTCCAAGAGATTCTAAAAGTTCACCTGTAGAACGGCCGTCAACTTTAAGATTTTTGCCAATTACGCTTTCAAGGTTTTCACGTACCTTTGCTTCGACAACTTCTCCTGCTGCAGTTAATGCTTTTTCGCACACTGCATCTGTATTACTCTCCATATTTGAAAACCGACTCATTAACTCATCGAATTTTTGTGAGTTCAGCATTGTAAATTTAGCCATTATGCAAGCCTTCTTCACGTGCTAAAATTTCAATATACATATTTCTGTTTTTTATATTTTCAACAGAAACGATATTATATTTTTTGCCTGAACATTCAATTTTCATGTCTGTGGCAACGGTCAGATTAGGATTTCTGCGTATTCTGAACAGAGCCGAAACATCCTTGAAAATCGCTCTGTTCGACCACTTCTCAGTGGTGTTTTTGTCCTCTTTGTACGCTCTGACGGTCAATAATGGTTGTGTATTTTTAATGACAAAGCCATCCTTATCCTTATCGTTTTCTACTGCAAGGAAAGTAATCTGAACATTCATTCTTCCCAATGCCATAATTACACCTGCCAATCCCTGTCGAGTTTCAAGAGTCTGTCAACCGCAGTCTGAGTTTCTTGTGCTGCTGCAGGATTATCAGAGAAGAAACCTCCTGTTGAACCATCACGACTCTCATAAAAATGAGAGGCAAGCATAATAACTGCTTGCCTCGTAGTTTCCGGCATAGGTTCTCTCTGATAGTAGTTTTCGGGACGATGCTGATATTTTTCAGCATAATCAACTGCAGCCCTTATGTAACCATGAATCAAGTCATCATCTGAGTCATACTCGATTATCAAGTTTTCTTTGACCCTCTTTAATAAGTTCTGCATACCGTCACCGCCTTATTTCTTTAAGCAGTAGTAACCTGCAGAGCTTTAACGGCCTCAGTAAGAATGAGTTTACCATCAACACGCTGTGTTGACATAAAGCCCACCTGACCGTTTGCTGCATAAAGTTCGTTGAGTCTCTTGAAAGTACGGCTCTGTCTGTCAGCAATCCAATAGTACTTGTAATCACCGAAAGTCATAACTTTACCGCCATCAGCAAGTCCAGGCACGAACTCTGATGTGTCATAGACATAACCTGCAATTTTGTCAGACTCACCTTCACGTGTTGAGGGCTGCCAGAGGTAATTACCGTTATTATCCTTCAACTTGCGGATTTCCTTAATAGTAGCATCTGCAAGGAAGAACTTTGAATTTTTGCGATAAGGCTTGCGAAGGCTATATATAAGGTCATATACAGCGTCAAAAGTGAGTTTTGCACCGGAAATTGTTGCGCCGATTTCAGCACCACCTGTTTCAGCAAGAATACCAAGAGGTTTCTTATTGCCGTCACCAGTGAAGAATGCCTGGTCTTCTTTATATGAGAGTCTGCGTGCATTTTCTTTTGAAATGTAGCCCTGCACATCAAAAACACTGTCATTGAGAAGTTCATCAGATACCTTGACCATTGTTCCAAGTTTGTGTGCACCGAGGATAACCTGGTCAAAAGTATCACTGCTTTCAGCAATAAGTGCGCTTTCATCCATCCATGCAGCTTCACCTTTGCTTGCAACAACAGGGATAGCGTGTTCGCCATGTGATGTTCTGATGATATTTGCATGCTTTCTCATTGTGCTTTCTTCTGTGAGTGCCTCAACAAGAGTTTTGTCAAACTCATCAGGAACAAGAAAACCACCTTCAGCACCTGTGCCAATTTGAAGAGCATTTGACACAACGCCCTTGTTTCTCATCATATTCCAGAAAGCCTGTGAATACTCTTTTGATGCTCTGCCCGTCTTGTTATCAGCACCTACAGGGCTACTTACAAGAGGGTCTGATGTATCCTGAGAAAGGTTACGTTCTCTCTCTTCCGCAGCCTTAAGACGGTTGATTTCGCTATCATAGTTCTGGAGGTCCTTCTCCATTTTGTCATAGGTTGCTGCATCTTCTGCACTCAGAAAACCATTAGCATCTCTTTTTGCATTATCAAGGTGAGATTTTGCCTGATTCCAGAGATTTGCTCTTTTGTTCATAAGTTCCTGTACTGTCATTTTATATTCCTCCTATTTAAGTAAATTAAGTCTTTTCTGTAACTGTTCCACCGGAACACCTGTTACATTGTTTTTGCCAGCTACTTTCGTATAAAGCGAATTCGTGAGTTTTTTCGCACTGAAAGCAAAAGTAGCATCATTGTTGTTGGTGTTTTCTGTGAATAAAACGGCATCAGCAAAGCCTAATTCAACGGCTTTGTTTGCCGATATCCACGTTTCCTCATCCATCATATGAGAAATTTTTGTACGGGAAAGTCCCGTTTTGAGTTCGTAGGCATTGATAATTGATTCTTTCACCTCATCAAGCATCTGAATAGTTCTCTGCATCTCTTTTGCATTGCCCCATGCAATGGTGAGAGGGTCATGAATCATCATCAACGCAGTTGGTGCCATCAACACCTTTGTTCCTGCCATTGCGATAACAGAGGCTGCAGAAGCAGCAATTCCGTCAATCTTAACAGTTACACTGCCTTTGTAATCCATAAGCATACTGTAAATCTGCGATGCTGCAACACAGTCACCGCCGGGAGAGTTAATCCACACCTCAATGTCACCACTTCCGGACATCAGTTCATCTCTGAACATTTTCGGTGTGACATCATCGTCATACCAGCTATCTTCTGCAATAGCACCATCGAGAAAAAGAACTCTCATTTCTCCGTTTTCGTTTTTTACATTTTTGAAATTCCAGAATTTGTTCAACTTTTTATCCTCCTTTCCCGTTTTTATTTGCATAAGCTCCTGCATCTTCGAGTTTGAGCATATTACCATTAATAAGGTAAAGGTCTCCGCCTTCTTCTGCCGGTATAGGATCCATATCTTCAAGTTCGTGAATGTCATTGGCACTCATCCAACCGTTCTGACGTGCAATCTGATAACCCTGCATTCTGGTAAGATAATCACCCCTGAGTAACCCACCGAGATTGAATTTTGCAAACATCTTTTTCTTTTCTTCAGGATTCAATAAGCATTTGTGAACTGATTGTTCTATTCTGACAATCCATGAATTAAGAGAATATTTAACAAAATCAAGTGACTGATGCTCAATATTAGAAAAGCTCGACTTTTCAAGGTCGCCTATCATATGAGGCGGCACTCTGAAAATTCGAGCAATTTCATTAACCTGAAATTTTCGGGTTTCAAGGAATTGAGCATGGTCATTTGAAATACTTATGGGATTAAATTTCATCCCCTCTTCAAGTATTGCAACCTTATGAGCCTTCCCGCTTCCTTGGTATGAAGTGTTCCAACTCTTTTTGAGTTTTTCAAGATTGTTAATGGTGCCAGGATGTTCTATAACACCGCCGGGATTGGCACCGTTTGCAAAAAATGAAGCACCGTACTTATCACAAGCAATTCCCATTCCTATGGCGTTTTTTGCCATGGCAATAGGTGAATAGCCTTTGACTCCATCAAAACCAAGACCGGGAATATGCCATACCTCATGTGGATATAAAAAATATTTGCCACTGTTTACGTCAGGCGATTCATCGCCGTTTTTCTGATAAACATAAAACAGTTTTCCGTTCTTATCTCTATCAACGGTCATTCTATCAGGCAAAAGAGGATAAAGTGCTGTTATCTCATTTTTGCCGTTGCGAATGATTTGCGAGTATGCATTACCCCACAAAAGAAGATGACTCATCAGTGTTTCGCGAAAAGTAAACGAGGTCATTTCCGGATTAGGTTCGTCATGCAGGAGATTATATAACGAGTGGTCCATTGCTTTTTCTTTGCCACCGCCATCTTTATAACTGTAAAGATGCAAGGGAAGTCCAGCAATAGATTCAGAAAGAATTTTCACACATGCATAAACAGCAGACATCTGCATTGCTGAGCGTTCATTAACATATTCCCCTGCGGTAGTACCTCCGAAAAACACCTCATACTGGCTACCACTCAAAGAGTTCTGAGGATTCCCTGTTTCAGGTGTATCCCTTGAACGATTGTTTTTTCTTGAAAAAATTCCCATCTTTTTCACTCCTTAAATAAATAAAAGCCCTCTGTCTTCGTAAACCGAGACAAAAGAGCTTATTTCACGCTTTGTCGCCCTATCAAGGGCCATTATTGTTGCAATGACACCGTCAATTTTTTCTGTGCTTTTTTCTTTATCAGGTTTGATGTTTCCTGCAGGGTCCTTACGGATGAAAATATTATCCATCATCCACCGTAATACAGGATGACCATTGTGAGCTATTTGTTCACCTAATGTTAATCTCATCAATTCCTTTGATGCCGGTGACATATCTTTGAAACCTTGACCGAACGGAATAACGGTAAATCCGAGTTCTTCGAGATTCTGAGCCATCTGAGGCGCTCCCCATCGGTCGTAAGCAATTTCTTTTATGTTATATACCTTGCCTAATTCTTCTATGAACTTTTCAATGAAACCATAGTGCAATACATTGCCCTCGGTGGTTTCCAAAAAGCCTTGTTTTTCCCACACATCATACATTACATGGTCTCGCCGTACCCTTAATTGGATGTTTTCCTCAGGAATCCAGAAGAAAGGCACAATGATATATTTTTCATCTTCATTTTCAGGGGGAAAGACAAGAACAAAAGCTGTTATATCTGTTGTTGATGAAAGATCAAGACCTGCATAGCACTCTCTGCCTTTTAACTTTTCAAAGTCAATTTTAGTTTTGCATTTGTCCCATTTTTCCATGGGCATCCATCTGACTGCTTGTTTTACCCATTGATTAAGTCTCAACTGCCTGAAACTGTTTTCTTCTGCAGGGTCCTGTTTTGCAGATTCACATGCCGCACGAACTTTATCTATATCTACTGTTATTCCTAATGAAGGATTTGCTTCTGCCCATACTTTAGGGTCAGTCCAGTCAGCATCCATAGGAGCACCGAAAATAACCGGGTAAAAAGTTTCATCTTTCTTTCTGCCCTCAATTATGTCAAGTGCTTTCTGATGCACTTCCCAACAGATACTGTTCTGGTTATCTCCTGCAGTAGTTATAAGGAAGAATAACGGCTGATTTCTTGCATCACCTGAACCTTTTGTCATTACATCGTAGAGTTTTCTATTAGGTTGAGTATGAAGCTCATCGAAAACAACTCCGGAAACATTAAAACCATGTTTATTAGCAACATCAGCTGAAAGGACTTGATAGACACTCATCGTCGGCAGATATGTCAAGCGTTTTTGAGATTCGTTTATTTTTACTCTTGAATTAAGAGCCGGACATAACCTGACCATATCAGCTGCAACATTAAACACGATTGATGCCTGAGTTCTGTCAGCTGCACAACCATAAACTTCCGCACGCTCTTCTCCATCACCGCAGGTCAGAAGCAACGCAAGAGCTGCTGCAATTTCTGATTTCCCCTGCTTTTTTGGAATTTCAACATATGCCGTGTTGAATTGACGATAGCCATTTTCTTTGATTGTACCAAAGATATCACGAATGATTTTTTCCTGCCAATCAATAAGGTCAAATGGTTTTCCGTGCCACTTACCTTTGGTGTGCTTCAGACAACTGATAAAATCCACAGCATAGTCTGCCGCATCCTTATCATAGTGTGAAGTTTCAGCCATATATGGAGTGGGTGTATATGTTTCAAGTTTCCGCATACCTGAATCCCGTAAATTCCTTGAATTCATCAATTGTTATACAACCTTTGATGACTGCATTTGCCACACAGTCAACGCTCCACAAACTTTTATCATAGTTTCATTTCTCCTCACAATGTTTGTAATGTTTCAGGCGGAATAGTGGATTTGAGAATTGCTTCATAGCCGTCAGGGTTTGTTGACCAGTCATAGTTTTCTGTTGGTATGTTGATAGGACCGTATGTATAATACGGTTCGTATACTGCATTACCAGCCGGATCGAGACCGTTATAATCGTTAGCCGGAACGTGTAATAAATATTCGTCTGATGTTACCGATAATTCCCAAAAATAAAAAACGCCGTTTATAACACGTTTTATAGCATTGAGATTAGGCAGGATGTTTTCAACTAAGTTATTGTTTATACTCATTATTAACCCTCCCTATGATACAACTATATTTTTAGCTGCAACTATGTTTAAAATATGATCTTCGTCATCTGTGTATTTGAGACCGTTAGGATTTTCATCGGTGATGGTTTCAGGTCTGATGTATGCTTCCAATTTCCTATAATTTGTTGTTCCAATTGCTACTGTATATGATGTGGTTTCTTTCTCTGGGTTTTCCAAAGATTCTAACAAATTAATAAGACTTTCTACTGTTAGGTTAGAACTATATGCAACGTTTAACCCGACGTTACTATTAGAGTTCACTATTATTTTACCGTTAATAGACAAATTCTTAAGACTTGTCATATTGTAGAAAGTTCGTTGCAAAGCATCACTGTTCAAATTATTTGTTTTAAGTGTTAATCTCTGTAGACTACGGCAATCTGCAAACATGTAATATAACGCGTTATCTGAATTTTCTGGTTTAACATTCGAAACGTCTATTGTATTAGTAAGCCCGATACCAATAAGCAACTCACAACCATAAAACATGCGGCTAAAAAATTCACCTCTATCAGTCATTATCTCAGGCGCAAAACGCATTTCATTACATTGTTCGAAACACGAGTTGAACGTATAACCATTTATCGTCATAAGAGTTTTAGTGTTAGCTCCCGAAAAAGCGCCCTTATTATTTGCTAAAAAATGGTTAAAGGATACACCTTTGCGTAAATCGAGTCTGCTAAGGATGTTCATAAGATCTTCATCGCTATACTCGTTCACTCCAGGAAAAACAAAACCGTCAAACATGTTATCGAACACCATGCCATTACTTGTATTTATATAATCAGCTGTATTAACATTTCGACCATGTTGGAACCAAGCGCACCAGTCGATTATAATCGAGGTATCTAAATAACCGAGAATCGATTCTCTGATCTTAGACGGCATTTGCAACGGTGATATAGCACCTTCTATTTTATGGGTTTCTCTAATAGCATCACCAATTTCTGTAAGAGTTGTTTCTTGTATTAAAACTTCGCTCATTAGTATTCGCCCTCCTCCGCTATTGGAATCTTTACTGCGTCCCACTTTCCGTTGACAACGCGCAAGAAATAACCTTCTCGGGACTCTGTTGGTACATCGGGCATGTAATCTTGGGGTATAGCTGTTTTCAGACTATTAATTTCTGTTGACAGATTATTGACTCTTGTTGACAGATTATCGACTCTTGTTGACAGATTATCGACGCTTCTTGATACGGCAGTAACGACTGAAGAATCTGATTTATCCGTCCAAAGAGCAGCAACGCTTGACGCTAGATCATCGACTTTCTGTTTAACAATTGCGTATTGATTAATGTCACTTTGCATTTGGACATATGTTTCGGGCATGTACTTTTCATCAAGTCTTTTTTGACTCGAAAAAATAATTTCTTCAACGTGCATATATGTTTCGCCTGATTTTGCAACTGCCAAATATAGACCCGCTTCGGGACATTCTATTTCTATTACACCTTCAGCGACGTTAATTACTCCTGGAGCATCAACGGCAATAACAAGAGTAAACGCTACATTATGACTTAACATCACGGCATTTGGGAAAGTCTTCTTATCTAAATCCTGTACAACAAATGTTTGTGCATAACCACCCATGTCCACTAAAATAGATTGTATTTTTGAAATGTATTTATCCGATGTATAAGGTAATTCGCCTACTTTAACGTAGGTAAACACGTTACCAACAAGTTCGATACTATTTGTAACGATAGAGTCTTCGCGAATTACGCCGTCAAAAGTAACATCAATAAGTTTTTCATCGACTTCACCAAAAGGTTTATTTTCAATATCATCCCAAACCATAGGCGGGAGTAATTCCTTGTCAATCTTTTTAGCACTCCTAAATATAATTGTATCTAGTCCTCTACATTTGACTATTTTATCATTCTCATCTGTTTCTGACTCGAAAACTATACCGTAAATACCTTTTTCTGTAATATAAAAAGAGACCGGTATTTCGAGAATTTCGCCATTTTGCTCGTAGGATATGGTAGAAAAAACATTTATATTATCATCGTTTACTGCTAAAACATAAGGTGCTTGTCCGCTCTTAGGACCGCACACAATTACCGCGCCGACAGTGTGACCGTTTTCGTTTGTGAGAGTTTTACGGATAACCGTGTCCTGATAGTTGACATCATTAATGTTCATACCTTGATCGGCCATTCTCAGTTCTATAATTTCTTCAATCAACTCTGTGGGATTTGCGTTTTCGGGATATTCTGCTATTTTATACATAAACAGCTGCTCATCTATATCCGCAGTCATAGACATCGCTTTTGGCGGATTGTATTCTAACGCATGAATGTCTTCAAACTTCCTGCAATAATATGCAAGTCTGTTCTTGATATAGTCGGGCTTTGTCGGGTCGTTCTGGGTGTGGTCTGACTGAACTTGTTCGGTTAAATATTTTCTGTCAAGTTTTTCAGGTGTAACAGAACCATCAAGAATTTTGTCTTCAGTTACTGCATTGTTGTCGAGCTTTTCTGTTGTAACAGAACCTTCTTTTAACTTGATGTCATCTATTGCCTCATTGACATATTCTTCGGTAGCATAACCTTCCAAACTCTGGTGTTCGGTTAAATATTCTCTGTCGAGTTTTTCAGGAGTAATTGCTTCATCTGCAATCTTTTCTGTTGTAACTGCTTCGTCTGCAATCTTTGGAGTTGTAACCGCACCGTCTGCAATCTTGTTTGTTGTTACTGTTGCAATTTCATTGCCTTCAAAATCTATTTGAACATTACTGTTCGGTGATGGTTTCAAAAAAACATTTGGTACCACAGGAGTCTTTGCGATAAGAACAACCTCACCTGAATCATTACTTTTAAAAAACTCCACTTGAATAGAAAGCCTTGTGAATTGAGTAAACATTTTGTCAAGCTTCATGTGTATTGTATTACCGCTTCTGTAATAAGATTTATTGTTATCATCTCTTACTTCATCTGATTTGAATATAGTCGCCCCAGATTGAATAACAACTATCTGATAATCAGATTTGTTTATCATTTCTTCAGGCACAACAAGCAAAAGCTCTGTTGCATTGTGTTCTCCGGTATAACCTACAAAAATACTATCGAAACAATTCAAACTTGTAAAATCAATTTTTATTTTCCTCACTTTATCCACCTTTTCTCTTAAGTAAACTTTCCATTGGGTCCTCGTTTGAACCGTTACCATTCAAAGGAGATAAACAATTTTCTTTAACTATTTGATAAATCATACCCCACATATTATTTGCCTGCTTCGTATATTTTTCTGAAATTGTAACGTAAGGAGAAGCAATATCCGCATGAGTCGTAGGATGTTCGGCTAAGAAACCTTCAGAAGAAATACACTGTTCACACTGAATTGCTCTTGCTGCAGCAATGGCATATCTCTCTATTACCGTCTTTGAAACAAGCTGTTCACAACCACGTTCTTTTAACCACTCCCAAGTTTCTGTATAAATCTGCTTTGCATCCAGTTTCAGGTTTGAAAAAAGCTGTTTTTCCGATAAATATTTTCTCGGTTTAGGCATTGTTGACTGCTCAGATGTAGGGAAAGCAACTACATTTAACTCTCTTTTTCCCGGGTTTCCTTCAATAATTTTCTCTGATATTGCCTTCGGTGGTCGGCCACCACTACCGGGTTTAGGTCCTCTTTTACCCATATTTCTGCTCCTTTCTTAATAACTTTTAAAACTTTTCTTAATACCCCTTAAAACTTTTGCGAAAATTTACACGATACCCTAACGCCGTTGAATTTTCCGCAAACTGTAGAGATTTTTTACCCCCTACCCCTGTTTTCTTCGAGGGTATATCTTGAATGACAACTCTTGCACAACGCTTTCAGGTTGTTGAAAGAATGTGTTCCGCCGTTCCGCAAAGCCACAATGTGGTGAACTTCCTCTGATGCTACATATCTGCCTTCTTTAAGGCAGTCCTCGCACAGAGGATGTTTTTCTTTATATGCTTTGCTTATCGCTCTCCACCCGCTTCCATAGCGTTTGTATGTGTTCGGGTCTCTCTGTCGGTTGTTGTATTCGTAATTAACCTTTGTTGTATGTTCCTCGCAATACCTGCCCTCGCACAATCTCGGACACCCAGGATATCTGCAAGGCGATTTCGGTTTTCTCGGCATAAAATTACACTCCTTTGAAGTAAAAAAGGCAACAAAAAAGCACCCATAAAGGGTGCAAAAAAACTTAAAAATATTTATATTTTTTCAAAAAATTTGCAAAAAAGCATTGACATATTCGTACTAATATGATATAATAATGACAGTGAAAGGAGGTGAACAACATGGTTGAGTTAATAACAAAAATTCTCGGTATAATACTCACGGTACTGCAAATCGTAAAAGTATTATCCGAGAACGCAGAGGATAAGTAAAATCCAACCGAAAAGGGAGGCTGACAACCTCCCTGAGTAGGGTACTTATCACAATGTTATTATATCACACCATTTTCAAAAAGTGAAGAAGTTTTTAAAAATTTTCTATGTTTGCACACTTGCAATACTGCTTGTTCTTCAAATCAACGATTTAGTATCTTTCGCAAAGGAGAAAAACAATGGCAAATAATTATTATCCTGACTCTGTCAAAAAGTACAAAGCAAAGGCTTATAAACAAATCAAAGTAGAATACAAGAAAGAATTCGTAGAAGCCTTTGAAGCAAAACTGAAAGAAGACGGCATTAAAAAAGCTGACTTTTTCAGAAATGCTATAAAGCAATATCTTAACATTGAAGAATAACCACATATCAAACGGCAGGGATTTTTCTCTGCCGTTTGTGTTTTCTTAATTGTCCATAATACTATTTTAGCACCTTTTTTCGTTCCACTGTATTCTCTTTTACAGCAATTCAAGTTTTTTTGCTATCAAAAACAAGAATTTTGAGCGAATTTTATAAAATCGGTCGTGTTCGATACCGATAATACCTGAATAACGGAATTTGAATTTTTTTCCTAATACGCAGGATATAATCATACACTGTCTGATTTTTGCTGAAACTCGTTCATCAAAATGGCTCAACGGCAGTTCATCAAGTGCTTCATCAATGGCTTTGACACAACGATAATCAAAACTGTTATGTAATTTAATCATTGCTTCTGCCTGATGTTCCACAGGTGTTGATTTTCCACCTTTGCCTGACGGCTGAAAAACACGCTCTTCATCTCCGTTTTCATTGCGAACGCTTTCATATCTTCCGCCACCGATTGAACAGATTTCATTTTCTTCATCTGAAATCTTCTTTTTTCTTCGCTCGTAGCCTTTAACAAGTCTGATTACTGTTTCTCTCACATCATCAGGGAGTTTATATTTATTCTGCATCTTCACCGTTCCCTCCCGCTTCGTGTATATATATATTTCATTTAATCGTACCATTCCTTCATTACTTTAAAATCATTGAAAGCCCTTTTGAAAGGATTCTCAGGAAGATGTATGACTCCCATACTGACCTTTTTGTTTTTATAATCAATCTCATTCATCTTTTGTTGCATCTGACCTAAAATAAGACCATAACCAAAGAACACACCCAACGACTTAAATACCTGTGACGGTCCTTTTATCCCGAAAAGTTTGTTTATCTTTTCTTTCCAGTATGGATGTACTTTCATTCCCGCTTCACCTCAGTCTCAACTGTAGGCTTGTCCGCAAGTGCGAGATTTTTCAATTTTTCAACCTCTCTTATCGCACTCTTTACCGCATCAATAAATCTTTTAGTGGCAGCTTTACATTTGATGAATGTAACCGCTAAGCAATTAAACATCCTGAAAATTTTATATGCTTTATCGTAGGAAATTCTCCGAGAATTGTAAGCTGATGCGATTTTTTGAGCCTCGTTTCTCCCTTTGCCTTTAGACATAACCAACTTGATAAATCTCTTTTTAGTCATTATATGTAGTAGCCTCTCTTTCAAGCCATTCTTTTACGCATTTCTTACAGTTGCTGTCACATTCTTTTTTGGGTCTGAATCCGAAAGAATCATAAGCACCGCTGTGTGTAAGGTCACTGAAAAATCTTGCCATTTCATCAAGACTCATTTGTTTGATTTGCTCATACAAATTCATTAAATCGCCCCTTCTGATATGCAGTAATTATGTCACAGACTATCTTTTTACTCAGGTTGCCTTTGTGATTATTGATTTCAGCAATTAAGTCTGCTTTTAATTCTTCAACAATTTCAGCTGTGATTTCTGCTTTTGTTATGGCAGCGTTGGTGAATTTAATCTTGTAAGAATTGATTTCATCTTTAGCAGATTTTAAGTTCTCTCTTGCTTTTCCCGCACGGTTGTATTCTCTGACCAGGTATTCTTTTATATCAGGAACAGACACAACAACTTCACGCTCATCAGAACTTTTGGCAACAAGTCTCTTTTCTTTGATTTTTTCTAACAATTTCAAGTTAATCACTCCTTATTCTCGTAATACTTGCACACTTCGGGAAACTCTGTTATGGGACAGCAACAATATGGGCAATCAACATTGAAACATTCTTCGTTAATGCAATATTTACATTCATTCTGCATTGTTGTCACTCCAATCTAAAGCCTGTCCGCACCACTTACAGTGCGGAATATCTCTTCTCCCATGCTTAGGCTCGTTTTTACTTACAAAATGACTACAGTGTGGACAGATATGATAAGCTCCACTTTGATTCGGCTTTTTTGGCATCTGCTTTTCAAGGGCAGAAATAGACTTTTTGCATACTTACCTGAGTTGCTTATCTTTTGTGAATTTACAACCTGCAATTGTTTCTTTCAAAAACGTAATTGCTTCCTTTGAATTCATTCCTCATCACCCACCGTTTCTTTTACAAGGTTAATGATAATTGCAAGACCTTTAGCAAAATCGCCTTCCGAAAAATAGTTGTCGGCTTCTTTTATTGAATCCTTTAACCTCTCAGTCTCTGCCTTTTGGCGGTTGTTTTCTTCATACAGCGTTTCAAGTCCTTCTGCTATCTCGGCCATAAACTCATCTTGAGGCTTTACAGATACCTGAAATTTCACCGCTTCGATTAAGTCTTTAGTTTTCATCATCTGTTACCTCGCTCATCTGTTTGAATATCGGGTGTGTGCCATCCATAAGCATAATTTCATCACTGCTTGGCTCATAACCTATGCGACCGAGAATATCGTAAAGAAGCTTGATGTTCTCTTTTAAACGAAAATCTCCGCTATATGGGTCGTGAAAATCACAGCGTTTATACTCATAATACTCTGTATAATAATCCAAACTTTCAAACAGATATACAATGACCGCTCTCTGAGGTTGATTACAAACGATTTCCTTGAATTTGGAGTTGTTTTTTATTTCTTCACTCTCGTCAATGCTTTCGATACCGAGCATTTCTGCAACATATTTTTCAGTAGCATTGCACCAGTTACTAAGCTGATTTAAAAGTTCTTTTAAAAGATATGTCAATTCTTCTTTTTTACCTATATAGTTTTTGACAAAAGACAGCCTGCACTGATATGCTGTTTCTTCAAGTTCTTTTATGAGAGCATTTTTCTTATCCCTGATTCTTTGTTCTTTTGCCCACGGTGGCTCTGATGAAGTCTTATTATCCGAATCGGTATAAATATAAATGTTTCCCCAACCGTCGAAAAACCAGTAAAGAGCTTTTTCCTTTTCATCTGCTTCATCAATCAGGTTGACAATTTTCTCTCTTGCTTTTTCAGTGGGACCCGAACTGTACACACCGAAACTCTCTAAATACTGTTTCCCGCTTCTATCGGTTGTTTTTTGCATTGAGGGAATGCTATTGAAAAGGTCAGTCCAATCTTTTACGTTCTGTTTTTTCTTTTCTTCCTCGATTGCCCTTTTAATGGAGTAGTTGAAATCAGATGTGCCAATTTTTTCAAGAAGCTCGTTTCTCTTCTTGATATCTTTGATTTTTTCGAGTTCAATATAGTCTGTTATCCTTGCTCCACGTGATTCAGATTCCTTGAATTTATCTTTGTCAAGGTCCAACAGATTGATACGATGACGAATCGTTGTAAGTGAAAATCCTGTTTTCTTTTTCAGTTCTGACAACGTACTGCCCAGGTCAAGCATCATCTGAAAACCCTGAGCCTGTTCATATACTGTAAGGTCTGACCTCTGTATGTTTTCAAGAAGCATTGTTGACAGTTGTGTTTTCTCATCCATTTCTGTGACAATGCAGGGAACAACGTCAAGTCCTGCCTGTTTCGCTGCAGCAAGACGGCGGTGTCCGATGATAACGGTGTAACCGTTAAGTTTTAAATCAGGTTTTGTTTTGTTTTTCAACGGAACAACAGTCAGGTTCTGAAAGATTCCGTTTTCTCTTATGCTGTCTGCAAGTTCTGACAAATCACCGAGGTCTTTTCTCGGATTGTCAGGATGCGCATAAATTTCTTCAACTTTTATGTAAGTGATGTTTTTCATATTTGACCTTCTTTCTATTCAAAAAAATTGTTCGATATGTCCGAGTTTAATCGGCACATCTGCAAACTCATCACCGTCAACACCGACAAGAATTAAAGTGCCGACAAAGTCGATACCGAACATTGTGATGTTGTACGGAAGGTTTTTCAATTTTCCATCTTCGTTGCAGATGATACACAGTCCCGGTGCGGGTGACACCGCTTCAATCGACCCTTCAACAATCTTCTGAAGGGTTTCAAGTGTGTTGCTTATACTTTTTTCAACCGGATATTTCCCGGGTTCTTTGATAATTACCTTAATGTCATTCATCGTCTGTTTTCCCGCTTTCTGATTCGTCATAAAGATATTTGTTCACTACTTTTGATGGAGTGGTAACCAATCCTGCCCACTTGACTTTTATCGGTCTTTTCAATCTGGGCACCATTTTCATATGCGGACAGCTTCGCATGAAGCAATATGCAGTATCTTCTGTTCCTGTGTCGCATCTCCACTCACATTTTTCCTTTGTGCAGATATTCATGCTTCTTTCACCTGCACTTCCTCAAGGGGAACTATAAGCAAAGAGCCTTTGTTTCCCAGATGCTGAAGCTCTGCTTCGTAAACAACACCTTTGACTGTTGCTCTTTTTATACAGGCATTAAACCTGAAATCGTGGTCAAGTAACCTGAAATCATTTCTGTAGTGTACAATTTTTCCGAGATTACGGTTTACTTCTTCAATTGTCATTTCTGTCCACCTCTCATGTCTTGACTGACTTTTGTGGAATAATAACTATTCATCGTTGATGGAGCATTAAACAAACAAGCAAGTATGTACTGCTTTACATTGCGAATCTTATCTGAAGCGTTCAGTATTCTGTCTATGACATACTCGATGTGTTCACTTGTCAGTTTTAAAAACTGCGACTTCACAACAGATAAAGACTGCTTTTTACTTGCAATTACAATGTGCTTGCCTGAAGTGCAAACTGTGTCTGTCATAAGCTCAACAATTTCGTCAAGCATTTGTACATCGGTTTGTTCAGAGAGGATTTCATAATCGATGTTTTCTCTAATGAGAGAGCGATATTCTTCGCGCGTGTGCGCGCATATCTCATCATATCTCGTCTTATCTATATCTTCTCTTATAATATAATCTCTTATATTACTTGTTTGCATTTTTTGAAAGGCTGCCTTGCAATTTTTGAAAGGTTGGCTTTCAATTTTTGAAAGGTTGCTTTCATTTTTTGAAAGGTTCTCTTGTGAATTTTGAAAGGTTGTTTTTAAAATTCTCTGTCTTCCGTGCTCTTCTTTAACCACATATCCGATTTCGATAAGTTTTGATATCGTTTTGGAAACGGTGGTAGTAGAACATTGACAAAACTCTGCTATAAATGCGTTGCTGGCATAACAACCTCTTTTACTGCAACTCAGACTATCTATCTCCATCAAAATTATTGTTTCGAGTGCTCCAAGACGTGTGTCAAGCCAGACCTCAGCAGGAATCCACACTCCTTTGAAGTCACTCTCTTTTTTACTTTTCGCCATGATTCACCTCAGAATGGTAAATCTTCATCATCGGACAATTCTTCAAAATCATCAGCAGACAAGCTTGAATTTCCCCCTGCAGGAGTTCTTTCTTTATCACCTGCAAAATATACGGTATCTGCAACTATTTCCGTTGTGACGCGTTTCTGGCCGTTTTTATCATCAAATATTCTTGATTGCAGATGTCCGTTGATTATGATTGATTTGCCTTTGGTGAAATACCTTGTTATAAAATCAGCTGTTTTATTCCATGCAACAACAGTGAAAAAATCTACTTTTCGTTCTCCATTGACGACATAATCACGGTCGACTGCAAGGGAAAAAGAAGTAATATTTCTTCCGTTTGCGGTAGTTTTCAACTCAGGATGGTTCACCAACCTACCACAGATATTTATGTCATTTAACATTTTTGACACTCCTTTACAAGTAGTTCCTGCCGATGAGAGCCATAAACTCCTCTCGGCTGTGAGTTTCTTCATACTTTTTCTGACATTCCCGCTTCAGGTATAAATCCAATTCACGATTGAAATGCACACCATCATTACTTCCGTTATGAAGTTTCTGAATAAGCCATACCGTAAAGCCGTTTTTGTCAGAAATTTTCCTTAACCCGCTTCCGAAATAAATATGATGCAGGTGCAGGTTATCTTTTCTGCCGGTTATGTAACAGGCTTTTTCAGTTTGCATTATACTTTTCGTAATCTTCACCCCATAATGATTTCAATCGGGCGATTTCATCAGGTGTCATTGTTTCAATCCCCACAGCCTGACAATCCTGAATGATATTATCAATAAGACGGCTCATCTGTTTTTCATTGTAAACGCTGCTTCCGTAATAACATCTGATTAACACTTTTTCACCGTCCTGAGCGTAATCAACCTGTTCAGAGAACCATCCGAGACCTTGTTTTTTCCATGCTATTTGCAAAGTCTTCGCCTGTTCCTTTGATAAGTTTGGAAAGTCTCTGTAAATCCCGCTTTCGCGGATAGTCTGACGGTAAATATCTTCACTTGTATGGAGTGTTTTTTCATCACTCAAAGCCTCTGCAAGCTGTGTACAAAGTACCCAGAAATAAGAATTAGCATCCGTTGAACGCTTCTTTCTGTATTTCGATATTTTTACAACTAACTTATCAAATTTACGCAGGTTCTCAAATTTGTCAGATGCTGCAATTTTCTCATTGATTTCAAGAGTGATACGAGGTTTCCCACTTGCATAGTCAAAGCTCATATCTACAATTTTTCCTGTAAGTTCCATGCGTCACCTCAAGATGTATAAACATCTTTGACTTCTATGCCGTGCTCCACTGCATCTGAATGTGATTCAAAATAAAGATATATTGCGCTTTTATTTGAACCTTTGTCCTGAACAACGTATTCACGACCGTCAATTATCAGTTTTGTGCCATAAGGAAACACTTCAGGGTTTGCTGCTACCGTCACACCTTCTGTTGCTATGCTCTGATTTGCTGTATAAACTATTTCGGTACCGTCATAAGAAACAGGGCGGTCAACTCCCCACATTCCGCAACACTCTGAACAACCACAATAAGGAATAACATAATATTTCCCCAGGTAAATTGTTTCATCCTCCGTGAAATGTTCATAAGAATAAGAGATTGGTTCTTCTTCCGCTTTTCTTTCAATGAAAGAATACCATCCGGCACAAACGAGGCTTGTAAATATGGCCGTAATAAGCATTACTGCAATGGTGTATATAGTGAACCGCACAGTGGTATTTAAACTCTTGTAAAACTTCATTTTATTCTTCTCCTCTGATTTTTTTGAGTATTTCCAAAAAGCCGATATCACCGTATGGAGACACCGAATGAAATAAACATTCTAAAGAATCATCATCTTTAATTCTAAATATGCCTACGGTGGGAGTTCCGTTAAGTGATATGTCACTTCTCCAACGCAGTAGAATATTTTCAAAATCGCTTTCAGTGATTAAGTTGACTTCTTTTCGCTCCTCACGCAGGTAAGGGTCATAGTTCCCTTTCTGAAACCGCATAAATTCACAAAAGGTGTCTGCAGACATTTCAACTGTTATTTTTGTTGTGTCCGGGATCGGTATTGATATGTTTCCATCCGAATTAAATTTAACTTCTCTCATTTTTATCCCTCCCGCTTTATACACACAGCAAACGAGCCAACTGCACTTTTGAAATACCAAAAGGCTTGACTTTGTATTTACCGTAGTGTCTTTCGATTGTTCTGTTTGATTTTCCGACAAACGTTGCCACTTCAGGAACAGATAAGAATTCTCTATCCGGAAAACGTTTATCCAGACGTTCTATCATATCCCTGTAACACTCTTTTTCTCTTGCCATTTAATTCATCTCCTTAAAATTATAAAATTTGGTTTAGGGTGGATTTTGCAACTCCCTTGTTGCCGTTTTCTTCACCTATGTAATTGCCGTTAGCATAGATGAATAGTTGAACATTTTTCATATAGCTGCCTTGATTCACATAAAAGATATTTGACAGGCTGTAAAAAGAACACAAACAATAACTACATACACAGCATACAGTTTGAATGTTTCAGACTGTTTTTTCATTATCAAACAACCTAATATGCCGATTATCCAAACAAGTAATATGTCTTTGATGTTTTTTCACTCCTTGATTAACTTTTCTGAATTTTACTGTTACACTTCCCATTGAAAGGAGGTGTTACATTATGAATAGACCTGAAATAAAAGCATTAGAAATAACAACTGAAATCGTAGTTGCTAAAATGCAGACTGAAACCTATTCAGCTACTGAAAGTAGTGGAAAAAATGTTGGTAAATTTTTTAAAGAAATTTACGACAGCGTGCTCGCTATTACAAATAACATCAATGCATAACAAATTCTGTCAACTGTGCTCTTGCCGACACCAACTCGGCGAGAGCCTTTGTTGTTTCAAAAATCTCATTGCCATATAAAAGTTCTTCTTTAAGACATGTCTTTTCGATGTAATCACAGACGACATCTATTGCTTTTTCAATTTTCTTTATTGTATTTTTCTCAACAGAATTACTGACTTTAACTGTAGGATTTTCACTCATTTTTCTCACCTCCTGTTGTTTGTTGGTTTTCATACTGTCACTTCCAGGATAAGATTAAGCAGATTGCGATTTGGTAGCAAACAAATAGGACAATTCAAAATTAGGAAAAAATTGTCTCTTGATTTCAAACGCTTCCTCGATTGAAATTGAACCATGAGTCAGTTTGTAACTTAAAGAGTTTTCGTGAATTCCTAAGTGATTTGCTATTGCTCTTTTTGTAACCTTGTTTCTTGTCATTTCAATTTCTAAATTCTCGTACATTTTCACACCTCCTTTATGCATTTGCATAACTTTTGAGTTCATTATATATTCGTTTGCATAATTTGTCAACAGTTTTTTATGAGATTTCATAAAAATTTATTGACAATCATAAAAAATTGTGATAGTCTCTATATTAGAAAATATGAGGTGAGTGCAATGATAGGCAAAACTTTACAGTTGATATTGGATGAAAAAGGAACAAATGTTAATGAACTTTCAAATATGATAGGTGTAAGTAATCAAACCCTTTACAGCATTATAAAAAGAGATAATATGAAAATTGATTTCGAAGTGTTGTTAAAAATATGTCGAGCTTTAAACGTTAGCGTTGAAAGGTTTTACAGTGACTATTGTGATACAACTGATGAAATTTCAACCCTCACACCCCACGAAAAAAAAGTAATTTTCTCCTATAGAAATCATCCTGATATGCAAAAATCCGTTGACAGACTTCTCGACATTGATGAAAAAGTATATATAACAAAAAAAGCCGCCCGAAACGGCGACAATGGTGTTGTCAGCCTTACGAGCGACCAGGTTGAAGAAATTATAAATTCTTCCGATGTTGATGAAGACATTTAAAATTTGTTATTTTTTATGTAATTTTCAAATTGTGTGAATACCCGCTTTTCCAAAGGAGAGGAAAGGAACTTGTTTCTCTGATACAGAACGGTCATTCTTTCCATTCGGTACTCTGATGCAGTTTTGCTTATGTGGCACATTTTTGCTATTTGTTGAGCTTTTGTCACTCCGCATCCCCACAGCACACACGCAGGAGCAAGCAACCTGCTGGCAAACACATTCGCTGCCTGTTCAATCGGATTGTCAGACGGAGTAATTTCACGGTTTACAAGGTTGTATTTCCCCACGTGTCCTAAAAGGATATGACCCAGTTCATGAGCGATAGTGAACCGTTGCCGTTCCGGGGATACTTTCCTGTCAATCAAAATATACGGAACACCTTCAATAAACAGGCTCACGCCATCCGTTTCTTCTGACAAGTTGAAATATTTGACCTTTATTCCTAACTCTCTGCAAATTTTCACTATCGGAACAGGCAGTTCTGAAACTTCCAGGTCAATCAGAAGTTTCCAGACTACATCCCTTGTTTTCTGATAGTCTTTATAATTCATAAAATCACCTCTCTAAAATTATAAAGAGGTGTTGTAGCCTGTGTATACAGGTAAATATTGGAAAATATAACTTTAGGAGGTTTAAAAATGAAGAAGTTCTTTGTTAGTCTTATGGCACTTATACTTGGCACAACAGGATATGCTGTTGTTGACAAAACCATTGAAACACGTGTTGAAACACTTGAAAGTCAAGTGTCTGAACTACAGGAAGATGTGTCTGTTCTTGAAAATCAGATTGTTAACCTCAACAATTCTTCAGACGAAGAAAAAACTGAACATGAACTTGTTGGAACAAAAATTGAAATTCCCTTTGATACATACACATATAAAAGATACGGTTATGTTGGCTCGGAATTTGATGCTTATGCAGAAAGAGTTGAGAATGAGTTAATTATACATTCACTTAAGGCGACGATTGTTGGTGTTTATGAATACAAAACACCTGACGTGATCGACAGTTTAGAGGACCTTAAAGAAAAACCAACGCAGTATAAAGTGAGAATCGAATGTAACTATACCACTAAAGTAAATGGTGAGTATTATTACTACATTTACGATGCCGGAGATAATTTACCACCTCGACCTCGTTCAGATTTCAATCATTTTGTTCTTTCATTCCAAACAAATGGAACTGATGCATATTGGCTTCCGAAACAAATGCTGCTTGCATCAAATTACACTGGAACATTTGCTGAAGAAATAATAACAACTTCACTTACCCCTATCGACGGTGTTTCTGTCGAGGGCTTTCACGAAAAGATAGATTCTGAGATACCAATTGAATTTGCATAAAACTCCGGTGCGGCAACACCGAGGAAAACAATAAAAAATTCCCCTGCCGGCGGCAACCGACAAGGGAGTGCAATAACATCCACCCTAAACCAAAAGAGATGAAATGGCATTGCTTTGTCATTTTATCATATTTACACGCAAAAATCAAGGAGGAGAGATAAAATGGCAAAGAAAAAAGAACGCAAATTCTCAAAAATCACTATTGATGTTGATGGAGAAAAAGTAAGAAGAACCATATCCTACAGAACGCATCAGGAGTTCGTAGAGAAACAAAAGAAAGTTGAAGAGGAAATCAGAAGAAAATTCACAAAGAACTTCAGCAATATTGCTGATGAATGGGAAGAAGCTCACGACAAGGAAATACAGCACTATACATCAGATGGTTACAAAGCACCATTAAAGGACCTGAAAGAAGAATTTGGTGAGTTATTGCTCACTGATATTACATCAATTATGTTTCAGCAGTTCCTTGAAAGAATGGCTGACAGAGGTTATGCAAAGCATACAATAAATCTGAGAAAGATTGTTATGAATCAAATTTTTAACTATGCAATATTCAACGAAATTGTTTCATATAACCCAATTTCCGTCTGTAAAGTTCCAAAAAAAGCTCATACAACAGCAAGAACAATTCCGACAGATAGTGAAATCTTGGCAATAAAGGCTCATACTGACGGTTTAATGGGTTTATACTGTAACTTGCTGATGTACACAGGTTTACGCAGAGAAGAGGCTCTGGCACTTAAATTCGAGGATATAAACTTCAATTCAGACACTATAAGTGTAAATAAAGCACTTATTTTCGAGAGTAACAAGCCCGTTCTGAGGACCAGTCTGAAAAGTGCCGCAGGATTGAGAACTATCCCGCTTCTGTTTCCTCTGAAAAATATTCTCATACAACACGGGGCAGATAAACAAACAGGCTTCATCTTTACCGTTGACGGTGAACTTATCAATAAAGGACGTTTCGACAAAGCATATTCTAAGTACAGAAAAGATGCAGGAATCTCCTGCACATCACATCAGCTCAGACACTATTTTGCAACTTTGTGTTTCGATGCAAATCTTGATGAAAAAGACTTACAAAATATCATGGGACACGCCAAAATATCTCTCACGAAGGAAATCTATATCCATATCAGACAAGAGCGTAGAGACGAGGCGAAGTCTAAACTGAACGAATTTTTATCCAATGAAATTCGTTGCCACGGATAATGCCACACATAATTAAGAAACCTTGATATTACTCAAAATCAAAGCCCTTGGAAATCGTGTAACAGGTCAAAGCCTGTTCGAGGGTTCGAATCCCTTGCTCTCCGCCAGAAAATCCCGTTCGTACACACGAATGGGATTTTAATTTCATAGCAATGTTTAATAAAAACTCCCGAAAGCAGGTAAAAAAATGAACCTTAAAGAATACATCAAAAAGTCAGGACTTGATGCTGAAGAGGGCGACATAATCAAATACATGAGTCTGGGTGAAAAAATGACAAGTAATGTGCTTGTCAATTCTCAGAGAAACATCCCCGGTGTTTCCTGCACTTATGAAGCTGATGTAACTAAACTCATTGAGGTTTTCGAAAAATTCCGTTCAGAATGCGGCTACAGACTTACCTTCAACTCACTAATGTTAAAAATACTTGTTGAAGGTTTGAAAGTTGCACCAAAACTGAACGCTCATTTCAAATATAATCATCGTGCAACCTCAGGAAAACTGATAATAAAAAAACATATTAACGTTTCAATGGCAATTAGCCTTGAAGAGGAGAAAACCTTTCAGGTAAAAATCATGAATCTTGAAGACAAAAATCTGGAAGAAACAGCTTTTCTTGCAGAAGATGCTCAGCGAAGACTCCGAAACACAGACCTTGAGGATACAATGTACGAGGTTTCAAGACAGCGTGTTGTAGGAGACCTTTTGAGAGGAAAATTTCTTTCTTCATTTTGTCAGACTATCGGAGCATGTTTCGGGAAAGGCAGAGCTATTCACCTTACAGAATCGCTGAAATCAGATTTCCTTAAACTTACAGGAAAGAAAAGCTTCACTTCTCCCGATGGTCTGAAGCTTGAAGAACTGAACGAAGGAACCGTATGTTTCAGTAACTGGGGACCACTTTACGACAATCTCAACGTAAACATTACGTATATTCCCGTTTTGTACCCTCAGGTTTTTCTTTTTGCAACCGGCAGAACAAGAGACACGGAATATGTATATAAAGATGAAAACGGCAATTTACAGCTTGGCACTAAAAAAATCCTGCCCATATCACTGAGTTTTGACCATAAAATCGGCGGTGCAAAAGACCTTGTCCCTTTCATTAAAAAACTTGATGAAATCTTTGAAAATCCGGAAATTATACTTACCTGGTAACTGACTTACCAAAATTGACTTGCTTCTTTCTTTGTGATAAAATATATACTCAGCAAAACGACTCAGAAAAATCTTCACACAATATGAAAAGAGGTCTTTCTTATGAAAAAAATCAGAATCGGCGTTTTCGGTCTCGGCAGAGGCAGTAACTATTTCGATAACATTACCAACAACAACGGAGAAATTGTTGCAATCTGCGAAAGAGATGATAAAAAGCTCAGTGAAGCTCTTGATTATCTCGGTAACAGTACAAAAGGATATAATGATTTTGATGAATTTATTGAGCATGATATGGATGCAGTTTTTATTGCAAACTGTTTCCATGAACATACTCCTTTCGTTATCCGTACCCTTGAAAAAGACCTTCATGTGCTCAGTGAATGTACAAGTAACGCCACTATGGGTGAAGGTGTTCAGCTCATGAGAGCAGCAAAGAAAAGCAAGGGAATGTACATGCTTGCCGAAAACTATCCCTACATGCTTTTCAATCAGGAAATGAAAAAAGTATACGAGGACGGTACTCTCGGTAAAGTTCTCTTTGCTGAGGGAGAATATAATCATCCCTTTGACTACGACAACACTGCAGACCACGCAATGCTCAGACCTTATTTCAAGCATTGGAGAAACCGTCTGCCCCGTTCATATTACATAACTCATTCATTAGCACCCCTGATGAATATTACAGGTGCTTTTCCGAAAAGAGTTACTGCTCTGGCTTGTTTTTCACCCTTTGATGAATACAAAACTCTCGGCTCACCTGTTGCTGACAGAGCAGCAATAATAACAACCCTCAACGATGACGACTCTGTTTTCAGAGTTACAGGATGTGCCGGTTTCGGTGCTCACGGCAACTCATACAGAATCTGTTGTCAGAACGGTCAGATTGAAAATTTAAGAGGTATGGGCGAAAAAGTTATGCTCAGATATAATTCATGGCAGATTCCTGAAGGCAGAGAAGAAATCAACTGCTATGACCCTGAATGGGAGGAAGTTGACAAAGAACTTGCAGAAAAAGCAGGTCATGGCGGTGGCGACTTCTTTGTAATAAAAGAATTTTTCGACTGCATCCGCACAGGCAGAAAGCCCGTTTTTGACGCGCATTTTGCAACAACTATGGCTTCTGTTGCAATTCTTGCTCATCGCAGTATTCTTGAAAAAGGTATGCCTTATGACATCCCTGATTTCAGAAATGAAGAAGACTGCAAAAAATGGGAAAATGATTTTACTTCTCCTTTCTTCAAAAAAGACGGAAGTGAGCCTGACATCCCCTGCTGTTCAAAAACTGATTATGTTCTTGATGAGGAAAAGCTCAATAATTATCTGAAAATCACAGGTGAAAAAGAATAACAGCATCAAACGGAACTTCTGACCTTTAAAATTGGTCAAAAGTTCCGTTTTTTTAGCAAATAAACCCCAAAAGAATATACTGTATTACAATTGACTTAAATTGATAAATTATGGTAAAATAACATGCTTTTTAATGATATTTATTTTAATTGAAAGAAGGCATAAAAAATGTCAGAAACAGCAAGTATCCTTTTAAGCCTGTCAATCGCTTTGCTTTCAGGTCTTCTTCTTTCAAGACTTGCAAAGAAAGTTCAACTCCCTGCCGTTACGGCATACCTTGTTGCAGGCGTACTTATCGGTCCTTTTATTTTAGGCTCATTGGGTATTCACGGAATCGGCATTACCCACGAACAAATTGAAGGATTCGGAATCATTTCGGACGTTGCTTTAGGTTTCATCGCTTTTTCAATGGGTAATGAATTCCGCCTTGCACATCTGAAACAGATAGGCAAACAAGCAACCGTAATCGGTGTTTTTCAAGCCGTTTTCACAACAGCAATTGTTGACGCAGTTTTAATCGGTCTCCATTTCCTCATGCCCGATAAACTCACCCTCCCTGCAGCAATCGTTTTAGGTGCAGTTGCAACTGCCACAGCACCTGCAGCAACACTTATGGTTGTAAAACAGTACAAAGCAAAAGGTCCTGTAACAGACATTCTTCTTCCTGTTGTTGCTCTTGATGACGCAGTAGGCCTTGTAGTTTTTGCAATTTCATTCGGTGTTGCAAAATCTCTCAGCACAGGTGCAGTTGACCTGCTTTCAGTTCTGCTTGAACCATTGCTTGAAGTAATTCTTTCACTTCTGCTTGGTTTTATCATGGGAAATCTTTTCACTTTCTGCGAAAAATTCTTCCATTCACGTTCAAAACGTATGGCAGTTTCAGTAACTTTTGTTATGATGACTGTTGCAATTTCATGCCTTAAATTTAAAGTAGGCGGTATTCACATAGGTTTCTCTTCACTTCTTGCATGTATGATGTTGGGTACGGTATTCTGCAATGAATGCGATGTTTCGGAAGAACTTATGGACAGAGCTGACAGATGGACCGCTCCCATTCTTATCCTCTTCTTCGTTATCAGCGGTGCTGAACTTGACCTTTCAGTTTTTGCAGACTGGGCCGTTGTAGTAATCGGCGCAACCTACATTCTTTCACGTTCTGTGGGTAAATATTTCGGTGCAGGAATAAGTGCAAGAATGACCAATTGTGATGATAACATTATAAAATATCTTGGTATTACACTTCTTCCTCAGGCGGGTGTTGCACTTGGTATGGCAATCAAGGCAGTTGAACTCGGCCCTGACGGTGCAATTGTCAGAAACATTACACTTTTTGCAGTTCTCATTTACGAAATCGTCGGTCCCTTCCTTACAAAAGTTGCTCTTACCAAAGCCGGTGATATCAGGAAAGAAGGCAGAATCAGTGCACGTGATGAACATATTGCAAAGAAAAATGCCGAAAAAGCAAACTAAACCGCGCCCCTTAATATTTGTTGATTTTCCACATATAATATGGTAAAATTTTGTTAATTGATTTTGGGAGGTTGTAAAATTTGAAAAAATTTACTGTAAAAGTAATCTCAATCATTCTTGTAATGTTAACACTCTGCTCTTCTTTTGCTGCCTTAACAGCAACAGCAATTGATGAACTGACAGGTGAAACAGAAATCGTAACACCCGAAGGTGGAGAAACCCCCGATGTAAACGAAGATGGAAGCGAAGTGACTCCCGGTGAAACACCCGATGGTCCTTCAGAAGAAGTTGTAAAACCTGAAATTTCAATTTCAAGTGACCACCTTTCTGTTACAAAAAGAAAAACAATCCATCTTACAGCAACTGTAACAGGTGTTGAAGAACAGCCTGTAATTACATGGTCTTCTTCAGATGAAAAAATCGCAACAGTAAACGAAAACGGTGAAGTAAAAGGTATCGCAGCCGGCAAAGCAATCATCACTGCATCTTGCGTTATCAATGGTGAAACACTCAGTGCAAGTTATGCTCTCAACGTTGTAACATCTACAAACTTCATCAAAGATTTCCTTGAAGGTCAGCAACTTCTCAGTTATCAGTACAGTTATATAGATGACTATTACTACACAAACGATAAGGAAGCATGGCAGTACGATTTCGGATATGGTCCCATTTATGACTTCGCTGCTCCTTACATTCTCCTTGAATATGACTATGTACGAGTTTTCTTTGAATACGAAGGTAAAGACTGGATGATTCAGCTGTGGAAAGGACAGTACGGTCTTATCTTCTACGGTTGTGAAATCGGTATTTACAACAAGCCTCACACAGGTGAAAAAGACAACTTCTTCACTTTCTACAATTGTCCTCCTACAGAAGACTGGGTTAAAATGGAAATGACTCTTTACCACGAAGAAATGAATGGCACATGGAAAAGAGAGTTTACAAGACCCTACGACACTTATTGGTGGTGCACAGGATTCAAAGACGGTCACCTCAGAATG
>JAZRNJ010000274.1:0-12048 GCA_045648125.1 Acutalibacteraceae bacterium | reverse complement strand
TTTCTGAATGAAAATCCGTTTTCTTTATCTTCAAGGTATATCCCGTTTATATCAGGTGTATTTTTTGTGGCAACAACATAAGAACGGTGCTGATATAATTTCAGGGGATATATACCGTGTTTGTTTATTATTGGAAAATGTGTTGCGATAATTATTTTTTCTGCCGTCACACTTCCTTTTTCACAACGAACTTTTTTGGGCATAAAGTCTATCACTTCAGAGTTTTCATAAATCCTCAATCCTTTTGATAAAGAGAACATAAATTTAAGAGGATGAAACTGAGCTTGTCTGTTGATTTTCACTGCACCAATACAATCCACGGGTAATGGTATATCAGAAATGAATTCAGCGTCAATACCTAAATTTTCATAGGCCCTTATTTCATTTTCTATTTTACTACGGTCTGTTCCTGAATAAATATATGCATCTTTTTCCTCAAAATCACAAGGAAACTTTTTCGACAATTCACGAAATTTTTCAAGAGCATTTCTGTTCGCTGTAAGATATTGCTGTGCTTTTTCAAAGCCTGTATTTTTTATAAGTTTATCGTAAATAATTCCATGCTGAAATGTTATTTTTGCAGTAGTATTTTTTGTTGTTCCCGAACCAATAGTTTTTGCTTCAAGCAAAATGCAATCCACGCCTCTGTCGGTCAGTTCTTTCAGGCAAAGAAGTCCTGCAAGACCACCACCCACAATTACAACATCTGTTTTTAAGTCTTCCTTCAGTATGGGAAAATCTGACTTTTCAGAAGTAGCACTCCATAATGAATTCACAAAATCACCTCATGTTTATTGTGCTCGTTTTTTATGTGAAAATGAAAAGATTTATTTTTTAAATTTGTTTTTGTATCTGTTATATGATATAATTATAAAGATAAATCCACTAAGCGTAGGTTGTCAGTTTTATTTCATAATCACACAAAAAGGATGAAAACAATGATTATTATAATAACAGGTGCATCACATACGGGCAAAACATTTTTTTCTCAGAAGCTTCTTGAAAAATATAAATATCCTTATCTTTCAATTGACCATCTTAAAATGGGCTTGATAAGAAGCGGGAATACTGACCTTACACCATTGAGTGATGATAAAGAACTGACCGATTATCTCTGGCCCATTGTACGTGAGATGATTAAAACTGCTATTGAAAATAAGCAGAATTTAATCGTTGAGGGATGCTATGTTCCTTTTGACTGGAAAAAGGATTTCACAGAAGAATATCTTGAAAGTATAAAATATTATTGCCTTATCATGAGTGAAAATTATATACGAAATAATTTTGATAAAATTAGAAGTCATGCAAATGTAATTGAAAAACGTCTTTATGATGATTTAATAATGGAAGAAGTTTTATGGGATAATAAAAATAATCTTGAACTCGCAAAAAAACACAGAGTTAATTATGTAATGATTGAAGATGGAAGTTTTTATTCAGAAGAAGTTGTATAAAATGAATATTGTTTTACCATATTTGTTTATGGTATAATGTTTCATGGTGATTTTATGAATACAAAAACATTAAAAAATAATTTAATAGGTGACAAGAATTTTTATCGCCGTGTAATTGCAATTGTACTTCCTCTGATTATTCAGAATACAATAACTAATGTTGTAAGTTTGCTTGACAATGTTATGGTGGGAAGTATAGGTACTTTGCAGATGTCTGCAGTAGCAATTGTCAATCAGTTGATTTTTGTTTTTAACCTTTGCATTTTTGGTGGTCTTGCAGGTGCGGGAATTTTTTCTACTCAGTTTGCAGGAGCAGGAGATACTGACGGTGTGCGTCATTGCTTCAGGATGAAAGTTTATATCGGCAGTGTAATGTTCATTGTTGCATCTGTTGTTTTCGCATTTTTTGATGAAACGCTCATTTCTTCTTATCTTGCAGAGGACACTTCTCCTCAGGATGCAATTGCAACATTAGGATACGGTGTTGATTATCTGAAAATTATGATAATCGGACTTCTGCCTTTTACTGTTTCGCAGATTTATGCAAGTTCACTTCGTGAGCTTGGTGAAACAAAGCTTCCTATGGTTGCAAGTATTGTTTCTATTTTTGTAAACCTTGTTTTCAACTATTTCCTCATTTTCGGTAAATTCGGATTCCCTCGACTTGGTGTTTCAGGCGCTGCAATCGCAACTGTCATGTCACGATTTATCGAAGCCATTATAATTGTGGTTGTTGTTTGTGTAAGAAAAAAAGAATTTCCCTTTATCAAAGGTGCTTTCAGAAGTTTTTATATTCCGGGAAAACTCTGCAAAGATATTTTCACAAAAGGAATGCCTTTGCTTGTAAATGAATTTCTCTGGTCAGCAGGTATGGCAGTGCTTCTTCAGTGCTATTCTGTCAGAGGCCTTGATGTAGTTGCAGCAGTAAATATTTCAAACACAATCAATAATCTTTTTAATGTCTGCTTTATTTCAATGGGTGTTGCTCTCGGTGTTGTTGTAGGACAATGTTTAGGTGCAGACAATATTGAAGAGGCAAAAGTTTCTGTATGGAGACTTATTGCTCTTTCAATTGTAATCTGTCTTGTGCTCGGAGGAATTATGGCGTTATTTGCACCTGTTATCCCCGACATTTATAACACAGAACCTTACGTAAAAGAAATGGCAACAAAATTTCTTTTTGTTGTAGCAGGACTTATGCCTGTTTTCTCCTTTGCACATTGTTGTTACTTTACTCTCCGTTCGGGAGGAAGGACAATTCTTACTTTCGTTTTTGACAGTGTTTTCACATGGGGAATTGTAGTTCCTTTTGCATACTGTCTTGCAAAGTTTACAGATGTACCCATTGTTCCTCTTTTCCTTGCAGTTCAATCACTTGAATTTGTAAAATGCATTGTAGGTTTTATTCTTGTGAAAAAAGGACTTTGGATAAGAAATATTGTAGGTAGTAAATAAATTAAAACACCGTAATTCTCAGATGAAGAATTACGGTGAATTTTTATTTAATATAAAGTGTATCGTTTTCTTCTTTAAGGTCAAACATTACAGGCCTTTCAAGGGGATTTTCGTTAGGTGAATGAAGAATAAGTTTCAGATCATTTTCTTTTGTCCTGAAAATCATTCCGTGACCGCCATCTTTCTCAAACAGGAGTCTGTCATCATGAATCCATTTTCCGTCAATGTGACCGTTATCGGAATAAATCATTGCCTGACAGTATTCGTTGTTATAAAAACTTGACCAGATGATAATAAGCTTTCCGTTTCCTGTTCTGTAAGCAAAAGGTCCGTCTGTAACAAAGGTTTCTCTTGTCTTATCAACCCAGCAAGGTTCTGAGGCTTTGAAAAGATAAATGGGTTCACCGATAGGCTCTTTCAGGTCATCACTCAGTTCTACTGCCCAGACTTCACCGTCTTTTACCTGCACCCATTCGTGACAGAAAACCATGTAAGGCTTTCCGTTGTCAACGACAAAAGTTCCGTCAAGGCACATCCATTCTGCAGGAGTAACAGGACCGTCGCTATGAAGTAAAAACGGACCTTCAGGTTTTTCAGATTTCAAAATCTGAGTTCCTCTCATTTTTGTCTCACTTTTGAAACTTACAAACATGTAAAAATTGCCTTTGTAAAAATGAACTTCAGGCGCCCAGAAGTTTCTGTCTGCCCAGAAGTTTTCGGGTGGAAGAAAAATATCTTTTATTTCAGTCCAGTTTTCCAGATCATCACTCACATAAGCATCAAGACCTGTGCTTTTATTTTTCCAGCATTCTGCACCTCTTGTTCCGTACATGTAATATTTATTATCATGTAAAAGAACAAAAGGGTCTCTTATGTTAATATCTTTAAATTTCATTTTTATCACCTCAAAAAAATTCTATCATATATGTAAAATTTTTTCAATGTTGTTGAAGAAAGTTTTTAATTGATATATAATTGAAGCATAAAAAATACGGAAGTGATTTAAATGAAAAAGTATAGATATCAGATGCACACACATACTCATCCATGCAGTCATTGTTCACACATGCTCCCCGATGAATTAACACAGGCTTTGCATGAAGGCGGATATCAGGGATGCGTTCTTACAAACCATTTTTATTGGGGCAACACAGGAATCGACACTGACCTGCCCTGGGAAGAATTTGTAAGAGCTTATGAACTTGATTACATTGAATGTAAAAAGAGTGCAGAGAAATTCGACCTTGATATTATCTTCGCCGTTGAAGAGGAAGTTGAAAAAGGACTTGAAATTCTGTGCTACGGAATTACTCCCGAGGTTTTGTATGCACATCCTGAACTGAAAGAACAAAAACTTGAAAACTGGTCAAAGCTCAGAGAAGAACACGGTGCCGTCATCATTCAGGCTCACCCATTCAGAAACAGACAGTCCATTCCTGTAAGAAAAGTTTTTTCTCACGATTTAATCGATGGTATCGAGGTTTTTAATTCAGGGAACAACCCTGAGGACAACGTCGAAGCGGAAGAATATGCACTTAAAAATCCTGAACTCATTTTCATCACAGGTGCAGACTCTCACTCAGGCAAGAATGCCTGTGTCGGAGGAATTGAAACTGAAAAAAGAATTAAAGATGAAAAAGACCTTGCAGAAATTTTAAAAGCAAAAAACTTTGAGATGATTAAATTTTAAAAATCCAAGGAGAAAAATATGTCCGCACTTCTTATTGTTATTTACATAGTTTTTGTGTCGTTGGGACTTCCTGATTCACTTTTCGGAGTTGCGTGGCCTGTTGTTCACGGTGAATTCGGTGTTGCAGAAAGCTTTGCATCTGTTTACAGCATTATTACAAGTGTCTGCACAGGCGGTGTCAGTTTTATTGCAGGTAAAATGCTGAGAAAATTCGGCACAGCAAAGGTAACACTTTTTTCTACACTCTTAACGGTTGTGGCACTTTTCGGAATAAGCTTTTCACCCAACATTGTTCTAATGATGCTTTTTACTATAATGCTCGGTTATGGTGCAGGTGCAATTGACACGGGTCTTAACAATTTCATATCTCTCCATTACGAGGCACGTCATATGAATTGGCTTCATTGTTGTTGGGGTCTGGGTGTTACAATAAGTCCTCTTATCATGTCAAAATTCCTGTCTGACGAATTGGGTTCATGGAGAGGCGGTTACAGAGTTGTAGCACTTCTTCAGCTTTCAATTACTGTTGTAATTCTTCTTTCACTTAAAAAATGGGAAGCGAAAGAAAAGGAAGTTACACCTGACAACGAAGAAATTTCAGGCAGCGGAAAACTTCTTGACCTATTGAAAATGAAAGGTGTGCTTACAAGCATTCTTTCAATGGGACTTTACTGCGGAATGGAATTTTCACTTGGCACATGGGGTGCTACATATGCCGTAAATTCATTTGAAATTTCTCCCGATGAAGCAGCAAAATGGATGTCACTTTATTGGGGCGGAATTATGCTTGGCAGAATAATTTCAGGTTTTATTTCTATGAAAATCAGTGACAAAAATCTTGTCCGCGGAGGAATTGTAACATCATTTCTCGGTATTATAATTTTTGCTCTGCCTTTAGGAAAACTTTCATTGCTCGGTTTTCTTCTTATTGGCATAGGTTTCGGTCCTATCTTTCCAAGCATTTTACACAGTGTTCCTGAAAGATTCGGCACAACTTATTCTGCTGACCTTACGGGATATCACATGGGCGGTGCATACGGAACAGGATTTGCAATTCAGCTTATTTACGGTTATGTTGCAACGGCAACAACATTTAAAATTACACCATTTTTCCTGATAATACTCTGTGTAGGCGTTTTCCTTGCAAATGAAAAAACTCTCAGAACTCTGAAAAAAGTAAAAAGATAAACATAAAATCCTCTCCTTGAAAAAATAAGGAGAGGATTTTTAGTTTAAATTATATTTTCAAGTACATCGCCCACTGCTTTTGCCATAGAATAAAAGCCTAAGTCGTTGGGGTGTGCATCGTCAACGGTGCCTTCATTTCCGGTATCTTTCATAAGAGTTTTTCCGTCAATGAGATAAACATTTTTGTCGCCATTTTCTATGGCATTGAGGTAAGTTTTTCTGATGATTTCCAGACGCTCTTTTTCCTGGTCATTCAGAAAACACCGTGGACGTGACATCATGATTACAGGAAGTTCAGGATTTTGCTCACGGATAATTTTAAACATTTTTTCATGAGTTTCTCTCAGGTGCTCAGCAGTTGGTGCATTGTGGTCATAGTCATAAACAAAAACAGACATGCTGAGATTTTTTATATATTCTGCAATTTCTGTTTCTCCTTTGGCACTTCCTGAAAAACCGAGATTTAAAATATCTGTGTCAAATCTGCGGGAAAGAATATTCTGATATGAAAGTCCCGGTCTTGATGCACATCCTCCCTGAGTGATTGATGAACCATAAAACACAATAGGCTTTTCATTTTTATAAGGTGTTGCTTTTTCTACAGATGAATTTTTACTAAGACCTATATAAAGTTCGGAAAGGTCGCTGTAAAGCGGGAAGTTTATTGTGATTTCTCTCATTTCACTTGTGGGAAAATCAATAACACTTCCATAACCGTCTGTTATGCCGAAAGGCGGTATAAACGTTTTGAAATAACAATCCTTATCTTCACGGATGTAAAGATCAAAACCTGCAGAACCCGTCAAGGCAAAATGGGGCATTTTACCCACGAAAGGCATTTCAGTGTGAATTGCAACATAAGGACTGTTTGTCCTGAAACGTATTCTGCCTCCTGCGGTATTTGCATGAAGTGCCAAAACTCCCTCGTTGACAGTTTTTGCAACTTCTTCGGGAAGTCTGCGGAATTTCCCGTTTTCATAAAAAACTCCGTAAATTACGAAAGGTTTTTCTTTTGCGTCATAAAAACATATATCTTCTTTTTCTATGTTTGTTTTTATAGAAAAGTTTTTATCAACTTCAGAAATATTTTTCATTTTATCACCTATTTCAGAAAATAACCCAGACCCATAAGAAGATACAAAGGACCGAAGCAATAAACCATAAACATTTCCTGATGCTCTACTTTTGTTTTGAAACAGTCTGTAAGAAGCAAACATTCAAAAACGTAAGCTACTGCACCGCAGAAATATGCTGTGCCTTTCAGCAGGTGATAGATATCATCAAAGAAGAAAGACAGAATAAAAAGTATTGCTGCCACGGCCACAAGAAAATTACGAAGCACCAACATTATGTAGTCGAGTTTCGGGTGGTCCGGATGTGTCAGTTCTTTTTTATCAGGAATAGTTTTATCAACTGTACGTTTGATTTTTCTCAGAAATTTGGGCATTGATTTTACCTCGTATATTTCAATATTTTAAGCTTAAAGTTTCGCTTGAATTTCCCCATACATCTTCTGCAGTAACATTTACTGTGAATTCTTTTTCAAGGAGAATGAAAGAATCAAAGGTGATTTTTTCAGGCTTTTCTGCAAAGAAATATCCTGAAAATTCCCATGATTTATAAATCTCTTTTCCTTTTTTGTTTGCAACTGAAATTCTGTAAATGAAAACTTCGTTATCACCACTTGTCTTTGCCTGAGGGACAGTTACATAGTATTGAGCCTTTTCTTTTTTGATTTCAATTTCAGCACCGCTTTCAAAAACGGGAGCTGATGATTTTTCTTTTCTTTTTTCAGGATTGTATTTTTCTTTGTTTACGTCACGTACATTATCAATAAGAAACTCTTTTACAAATTTTCCTGCGTCAACATCAAGAACTTTAACAAGAACTCTGTTGTCTTTATCAACTTCAATAAAAAGTGCCTGACTCATTGTGTCTTTGTCTTCAGGGAACTGACCGTTTTTACCGTCAACAGCCAATTCAAAATATGCAAGACCACCGTCATTAATTGCTGTGAAATTACCTTGCCATATTGCTCTGGGATCGTTCGCAGGGAAATGAGAGTGTCCCGAAATGTGAATTACCTGAGGATATTTGTTGAGAACTTCGCTGAAGAAATCAATACCCCAACCGTCAGTTTTACTGCTTCCGTAAACTGTATCGAGGACATGTTCGTGCTGAAATACAAAAACAGGTTTTTCGGGATTTTCATTAACAGCAGAAGCAATGTTTTCATCAAGCCATTTTACCTGTTCTTTTGTATACTGTGACAGTTTTTCGGACCTTGAAATTCCGATGAAATGGAATCCGTTTATAACTCTGTGAAAGTCTGCTTCCTGACCTGTTACGGCAGTGTAAACTTTACGTGCATTTTTTCCGTAAGTATAACTGTCGTGTGACTTGGCTATAACACCGAGACGTTCTGTTCCTTCTCTTAATTCAGCATTGGTAATTCCTGCAAAAGCGTAGAAAGAATCACGCAATCCGTTATCTGTTATATCTCCTGAAAAAACGACAGCGTCAAGGTTTTTATAGTCCTTGTCATTATCGCTGAGAGCATAAGCTGTTTTAATCATTTTTGAAAGTCTCTGACAACCTTTGTCGCCGATAGTGTTGATGTGAGTGTCGCTTGTTGCAACAAATCTCATTATCGGAACAAAGTCATCATCCTTGACCTCGGGAACATCAGCAACAAAAGTCGGGGTAATCAGCGTTGCGATAAATGTAAAAATACTGACACAAATTGATGCTAAAAATTTCATGTTTTATCACCTCACCCAAAGTATATCATGCAGATGGATTTTTTGCAACCGAATATAACTTCGAAACCTTATATTGCTATTGATTTGATTTTTTGATATAATATAAAAAATTGTTCAGAGGTAAAATATATGAGAGCAAAGGAAAGTGTAATCGGAATACTTGCCCATGTTGATGCGGGTAAAACAACGCTTACGGAAGCCGTTCTTTACAGAACGGGTGCAATCCGTAAGCTCGGTCGTGTTGACAAAAAAGATTCTCATTTTGATTCTCACCAACTTGAAAGAAGTCGCGGAATTACAATTTTTTCAAAACAGAATCCCTTTGTTCTCGGTGATAAAAATTTTACTCTTGTTGATACTCCGGGGCATGTAGATTTTTCTGCAGAAATGGAAAGAACACTCAGCGTTCTTGATTATGCAGTGCTTGTTATTGACGGAATAAGTTCTGTGCAGAGTCATACAGAAACTATCTGGCAATTACTTGATGAATACAATATTCCTGTTTTTGTTTTTGTAAATAAAACCGACAGAGACGGTTTTGATAAAGAAATTATTATGAAAGATCTGAAAACAAAACTCAGTTCTGTATGTGTGGATTTTACTCAGGAAAAAGAAAATTTTAATGAAGAAATTTCTATGGTAAATGAAGAAATTCTTGAGGCTTTTCTTGAGGGAAATACTGATGAAAAGTTTATTGAAAACGAAATTGCAAAAGCAGTTTCAAAAAGAGAAGTTTTTCCTTGCCTTTTCGGTTCGGCTTTACAGGACATTGGAGTCGAAGAACTTCTGAAAGGAATTGAAAAATATACTTTCACAAAAGATTATCCTGAAACTTTCGGTGCACAGGTTTATAAAATTCTTCATGACAGTCAGGGAAACAGAGTGAGTTTTCTGAAAATTACAGGTGGCTCAGTTCAGGTTAAAATGACTGTGGGTGACGAAAAAATTGACACAGTTAAAATATATTCAGGAGAAAAAAGTGAGGCTGTAAAAGAGGCTTCTGCCGGAAGTGTATGTGCAGTAACGGGACTGACTCAGGTGTCAGCCGGAGAAAAAATCGACACAAACGGTGTAAATGCAAATTCGAAAATGAAACTGAATCCCTTGCTGTCTTCTCAGGTTATAATTTCTGACGGCACGGATATTCATACCGCTTACAGAAAACTCAGTATAATCGGTGAAGAACTTCCCGAACTTTCTGTTCATATTTTAAATATCGCAGGTGAAGAACAGATTGTTATAAGAGTGATGGGCAGAATTCAGCTTGAAGTTTTGAAAGTACTTGTGAAAGAACGTTTCTCCATGGATATTGATTTCGGGCCTTGTAAAATTCTTTACAAAGAAACCGTGAAAAATCCCGTTATGGGTTACGGACATTATGAGCCTTTACGTCATTATGCAGAAACTCAGCTTCGCATTGAACCGGGAGAAAGAGATAGCGGAATTGTTATAGAAAATGAATGCAGTCTTGAAGTGCTTGATTCTAATTTTCAGAATCTTATTCTTACACATATCGGGGAAAAAGAACATATAGGAATTTTGACAGGTTCTCCTCTGACGGATGTGAAAATTATTCTCACCGCAGGTCGTTCTCATCTCAAACACACAGAGGGCGGTGACTTCAGAGAAGCAACTTACAGGGCAATAAGACAAGGTCTTGAAAAGGCAGAAAATATTCTGCTTGAGCCTTATTATTCTTTCACTTTGAGAGTGCCTGTAAATTCCATGGGCAGAGCAATTTCTGATATTCAGAAAATGAACGGTGAATTTGCACCTCCCGAAATGACAGAGACAGAGGCCATTATCAAAGGTTCGGGTCCTGTTTCTGAATTTATGAATTATCCTGAGGAAGTTGTTTCTTACACTTCAGGAAAAGGCATGATTTCTATGCGTGAAAACGGATACCGTCCCTGCCATAATACAGAGGAAGTAATTGCACAAATCGGCTATGAAAAAGAACGTGATATGGAAAACACGTCATCATCTGTTTTCTGTTCTCACGGAGCAGGGTTTGAAGTCAAATGGTTTGATGTTGATAATATGAGGCATATAAAATAAAAGGTCATTCTACCAATGGTAGAGTGACTTTTTACATGTTTCAGTATATAATTTTCTTGCAACAAAGGAGAGTGAAAGTATGAATAATTCTGATATGGGAAAGTTTATTTCTGAACTCAGAAGAGAGAAAGGTCTGACACAGAAAGAATTAGCAGAAAAACTTAATGTAACAGACAAAGCTGTTTCAAAATGGGAAACGGGCAGAAGTGCTCCTGATATATCGCTTCTTGTTTCTTTGTCTGAGATTTTCGGTGTTACTGTTGTGGAAATCTTAGAAGGAGGAAAATTTGAAAAGGAAAGTTTTCCTGAAGTATGCAATGAAGTAGTTGTAAAAACAATAATCAAAGATAAACGAAGACTTAAACGCTTTGTTCTGGTTGCCGTAATTATACTGTTTATTTTTATTTGTCTTTCAGTTTTATCTTATCCGGCTTATCACTTTTTTACAAGTGTACCTGCAGATAACGAAAGTGCTATTTTGAAGCAGTCGGAACAATATGCAGACATTTTTGAAGAAACAGAAGAAAAAATGAAAATTGTTAAAACAGTAAAAAAGGGGAAATATTTCTTTTATCTTCTGCAAAGTGAAAGCAGTACGTCCATGAGAATTTTCGAAAAAGATGAAATTTTTGATAACAGAATTTCTCTTATGGGCGGCGGAGATTGTTCTGAACCCAATAAAATTTCTCTGTATTGTAGCGGTCAGGATAATAATACGATTAACGTGTTTTTCGGGTACAACATGACGGACAAAGAATACAGTTATATTTACCGAGGTGTCAGATGCACAAAACCGATAGAAGATAAAATTGTTCTTGATGTGTTAGTAGATATTGATGATGTATGGTCTCATGCAAGTGTTGTTGAAGAATAATTGAAATCGGATTAATAAGCATTGACGAAAGAGAGTTTTGTTGATATAATAAGTAAAAACTCTCAGGAGGTAAAAATATGGCAGAAAAAAGAAGTAGTTTTACCGGTAAAATCGGTTTTGTGCTTGCTGCGGCAGGTTCAGCGGTTGGTCTTGGTAATATATGGAGATTTCCTTATCTTGCAGCTAAGTACGGCGGAGGTATTTTCCTGCTTGTTTATGCAATACTTGCAGTTACATTCGGTTTTGCACTTATGTGTGCAGAAATTGCAATCGGCAGAAAAACAGGTCAGAGTGCAATCGGTGCATACAAACAACTTGATAAAAGATTTTCGTTTATTGGTTGGTTGGGAGCTCTTGTTCCCGTTATAATTCTGCCATACTATTCAGTAATCGGCGGTTGGGTTTCAAAGTATCTGTGGGTTTTTGCCTCAGGAGGTGCGGCAGATGCTGCAAAAGACGGATATTTTGATACCTTTATTACTCAGCCTGTTGAACCTATAGGTTGGTTCCTCCTTTTCCTTGGACTTACGGCACTTGTTGTTCTTTTTGGTGTTGAAAAGGGTATTG
>JAZRNJ010000273.1:0-2855 GCA_045648125.1 Acutalibacteraceae bacterium | reverse complement strand
CTTGTGGAGATATCTCCGCCTGAATAGTCAACCATTGTTTTGTTTTCATAATTTTTTTCGTCTGAGAGAGAAACAAGGTTACATCTCAGAGCAATGTCATCATCAAGCATTTTAACGCCGATGCTTACAGCTTCAAGAGGTGAGCGTCCTGTGTAATATTTTTGGGGGTCGTATCCGAGAACGCTTAAGTTTGCAACGTCACTACCGGGTTTGAGACCGTCTGCAACTGTTCTCACAAGACCGATTTCGCCTTTTTGAGCAAGTTTGTCAAAGTTAGGTTTGTTTGCGGCTTCCATAGGTGTTTTTCCACCTAATTCTTCTACGGGCAAGTCTGCCATTCCGTCGTAGAGGATAACTGCATACTTCATATATTTCAACTCCTTGGTGGGTAAAATTTCACTTATATATCATATCATTTTTTATAGTCAAAATCAACATATACTTTCAAATATTTTTTAACTGTTGTTTATAGACAAGGTTTGGAATTTATGATATAATTTTTTTAACAATAGGTTAATATGGTGAATTTTTATGAAAATTAAAATTTTACATAAAGGTTTCAACTTTTCTCAGGACGGTCCGGGTAACAGACTTGTGTATCATCTGCAGGGTTGTAATTTCTTTTGTCCATGGTGTTCCAATCCTGAAAGTATTGCACGTGACGGTGCGAAAATGACGGTTGACGGCAAGGAAAAAATTTCCTGTACAGAACATGATACAGATGAAGTTTTCGCTGAAATTCTTTCAGGAAAAATGCTTATGTTTTCAGGTGGGGGAGTTACATTCACCGGTGGTGAGCCTACGCTTCAGTTTGATGCGTTAAAAGAACTTCTCATGAAATGTAAAGAAGCGGGAATTAATACAGCAATTGAAACGAATGCATCACACAGCCACTTTTGTGAATTGACTGAACTTATTGACTACATGATAGTTGACCTGAAACATTACGATGCAGAAAAGCACAAAGAGGTAATCGGCACATCAAATGAAAAAACGGTTGAAAATATAAAAGAGGTTTCAAAAAACAGAGAACAACTTCTTATACATATCCCCCTTGTGGGAGGTTTTAATTCAACTGCTGAAGATGCTGAAAAATTTGCGGAACTTATTAAAAGTTTCGGCAATGAAAAAACTCAGGTTGAAGTGCTTAAGTTTCATGAATACGGCAAAGATAAATGGACACAGTGCGGGATGGAATATAAAATGACTGACGGACATGTGTCCGATGAAGAATATACGAAATTTGTTGATGTTCTTAAAAAGAACGGAATTTCCATAATCAAAACGTAAAGGGTGATTGGTATGATAATCAAAGAAATCTACAAACAGAATGAAATTACCGACAAAGCAAAGGCTCTTTTCAAAGAAGAAAGAAGTCTTATGCGTCTTGACGGATGGGTTATTGCAAGAGAAACTGCTTTTCTTCACAGTGAAGAATTTGCATCTCTTGACAAAGAAATGAGAGCAGCAAAAGAACTTGAAGCAATTATTGAAAGACTTCCTCTTTCAATCAGCGATAATGCTGTTTTCGCAGGTACACAGAGAGATGCTTTTGCAAGAAGTTATGCTCTTATCAATCCCTCTTTCCGTGTGGAAACATTCTCAGGTTATTGTGACCCTACAGCAGTTTACAATGATATTGAACCAAACGAAGAATTCCCAAAAGAAAGAATTGACGCCGTAAGAGAGTTCACTAAGAAAACAGATTATGTAAGAACTCTTATGGATATGTACAATAAATACGAAGACTACACAGGTGAAGTTGCTTTCTTTATCGAACAGGTAACAGGACATCTTATTCCTGATTTCAGACATGTTCTTAAATATGGTCTTGATAAAATCATTGCTGACATCAAAGAAAAATTATCAGCAGAAACAAGTGATAAAAAGAAAATAAATTACGAAGCATTTATCATCACTCTTGAAAGCACAAAACGTCTTGCAGAGAGATATGCAGAGATTGCAGAAAGTAAGATGGCTGATGCAGATGAAGAAAGAAAAGCACAGCTTTCACTTTTGGCTTCAACTCTCAGAAAAGTTCCGGCAAAAGGTGCTGAAAGTCTTTACGAAGCAATTCAGTCTTTCATTCTCTTGTGGCAGGTAATGTGTCTTGAACAGGCACCCAACCCCTTTGCATTCTCAGTAGGTAATGCTGACAGAATTTTTGAGCCTTACAGAAAGATGAGTGGTGAAGACAGAGAAACAACAGCATCTCTCCTTAAACATTTTCTTGTATTCTTCAATGTTGCAGACAGAAGCTGGGCAATTTCACAGAGCGTTCTTGTAGGCGGTAAAGCAAATGACGGCACGGACCTTACAAACGAAACATCTTATGCTCTCATGGACGCTTACTATGACATGAACCTTCCTCAGCCCATTCTCTCAGCTAAGTTACATAAAAACACACCCGAAGAAATGTATCGTGAAATGGGCAAATTCTTCTTCACTCCCGGTGTGCTTACTCCCTCACTTTTCAACGATGATGCACTTTTTGCAGTGCTTAAAAATGCAGGTAAAGACACCTGCGACCTTGAGGATTATTCTGTTGCAGGTTGTCAGGAACCTCTCATTATGGGTAAAGACAACGGTAACACAACAAACTCATGGTTCAATCTTCCGAAAATTCTTGAACTTATTCTCAACAACGGTTGCTCAACAATCACAGGCAAGAAAATTGATACTGTTACAACTGAAACAGATGCGAAAAAACTTCTTCAGAATATCCGTGAAGAATTCTATAAAAATGCAGATTACTTTGCAGACAAAATGTGTGCTGCTGCAAACGGCGCATCAATTGCAATTTCACATCTTCCCGTACCTTTCCTCAGTGTGTTTATGGGTGGTATGGAATCAGG
>JAZRNJ010000272.1:0-21198 GCA_045648125.1 Acutalibacteraceae bacterium | reverse complement strand
CCTTTCATTACAAACACGGAATTAATGTGGATTTAGTAGAATAAGGCGGCGTCGCAATTAACGCCGCCTTATTCTATATTTTTGTTTGTAATTTTGGGAGACTTTTTTGCATAAAAGATTATGTCTGTGCCGTCGTCGCCGTCGCCGAAAGACGACGTGACGCCAGAATGTCGCCTCAATAGAACCATTTTCATACAACTAAACACGAATAGAAACGAATCAATTTATTTCTTGAAATAAAAGGAAAAAGCCTTGAAACCACGTAGTTTCAAGGCTTTAGTTTTGGCAGGGGCAGAAGGACTTGAACCCTCGGCACGCGGTTTTGGAGACCGCTGCTCTACCAACTGAGCTATACCCCTATATTTAATTGGTGGGCCATCAGGGACTCGAACCCCGGACCAACCGGTTATGAGCCGGTTGCTCTAACCAACTGAGCTAATGGCCCAAGTCATTTTTGACTGCCCTAATATTTTACTATAATAGTTAAGAAATGTCAATAGTTTGTTAAGAAGTTTTTTTAAAATATTTATATCGTTGTTTATTTGACAAGATATGTGCTGTACTGTTATTGAAATTCAGTGTTTAAATGTGATATAATCAACTTGTTAAATGAGTTTCAGAAGGTGTTTTGATGACTAAAAAATTATTTGTACAGGCACTTATGAAATTTTTCTTTGGCTTTTTACTTGTAGGAGTATTGGTTTTTCTTCCTGCAGGCACACTTAACTTTTTTAACGGTTGGCTCTTTATGGGTATTCTTTTTGTGCCTATGTTTATAGCAGGAATTATAATGATGGTGAAAAATCCTGCTTTGCTTGAAAAAAGACTTAACGCTAAAGAAAAAGAAAGTGAGCAAAGCCTGGTTGTAAAACTCAGCGGACTTATGTTTCTGGCAGGGTTTATTGTGGCAGGACTTGATTTCCGTTTCAGATGGTTTATTCTGCCGAAAGGTGTTGTAATCGGTGCATCAATAGTTTTTCTTGCATCCTACGTTCTCTATGCAGAGGTGCTCAGGGAAAATACATATCTTTCCCGTGTCATTGAGGTTCAGGAAAATCAGAAGGTTATTGACACAGGTCTTTACGGAATTGTAAGACATCCAATGTATACATCAACAATTTTTCTGTTTTTAACAATGCCCCTTGTGTTGGGTTCTGTATTTTCTTTTGCGATTTTCTTGTTTTATCCGATTATAATAGCTAAAAGAATAAAAAACGAAGAAGAAGTTCTTGAAAGAGAACTCGTTGGTTATAAGGAATATAAAAATAAAGTAAAATACAGGCTTATACCTTTTATATGGTAAGGAGGAATTTTTATGTACAAAATTGAGTTGGGTAAAAGTGGTTTGCAGGTACCTACAGTTGCTGTGGGATGTATGCGAATCAGCGACATGAACGAAAAAGAGGTTTCCGCATTTGTTGAAACTGCACTTGAAAACGGAGCAAACTTTTTTGACCATGCAGACATTTACGGTGGCGGAAAAAGTGAAACTGTTTTTGGTAAAGCAATTTCACCTTCAATGAGAGAAAATATTATAATCCAGACCAAGTGTGGCATCAGGAAAGGTCAGTTTGATTTTTCTTATGAGCATATCGTGTCATCTGTTGAGGGTAGTCTTGAAAGATTGGGAACAGATTACATTGACGTTCTCCTTCTTCACAGACCTGATACACTTATGGAACCTGAAGAAGTTGCAAGAGCATTTGATGACCTGAAAAAATCAGGCAAAGTGCGTCACTTTGGTGTTTCAAATCAGAATCCTTATCAGATGCAGCTGCTTCAATCATGCCTTGATATGCCGTTGTGTGTTAATCAGTTGCAGTTTTCAATAATGCATGCTCCGATGATTCAATCAGGTTTCAATGTGAATATGTACAATGATTCTGCCGTAAACCGTGATGGTGGTATTCTTGATTTCTGCAGACTTAACAAAATCACAATTCAGCCCTGGTCACCTATGCAACACGGATTTTTCAAAGGTTGTTTCATAGATAATGAACAGTTCCCTGAATTAAACGAAGTCCTTGCAAAAATAGGGGAGAAGTATGGCGTTTCTAAAAATACAATTGCTTTTGCTTGGATACTTCGTCATCCTGCGAAAATGCAGCCTGTTACAGGTACAACAAATCTTACACGCCTTACAGATTGCATAAAAGCAACAGAAATTAATCTCAGCCGTGAAGAATGGTACGAAATTTACCGTGCAGCAGGAAATGTTCTTCCGTAAAATAATGTAATTATAAAAACACCTTCATCATTCAGTAAAGTGATGAAGGTGTTTTTGTCTTAATAGTTGTTGTCAACGGCAGTGCCTACAGCTCTGAGAAGTGAATTTTCATCGGAAGAAGGAAGGTCACAACTGTAGTGCCATATCATAACTCCACCGTAACCGTTGTTAATTGCAAAATCAGTTTTCTCAGCAATAACATCAGGGGTGTTGAACCAGAAATCCTTGTTTATGTCATCGCAATGATACCAACTGTTTTCATCAAGCTTATCATAATATCCGTTATAGCTGTACCAATAAGCTGACATATCGTCAGGTCTTGCATAGAAAGGAAGACCGATATTTGTTTTTTCAAAGGGCATTCCGTTGAGACCTGCTTTGAAAGCAAGATTTTTCATATCCTCGTATGTTGAATGTCGGCCGTTTTTGTCTGACATATCGTAGAGCATAAGTTCAAAAGTGTCAATAGCTTCAATGGCGTCAGTTGTGAATTTCATATTCCAGTCACTTCCTGCAACACCTAAAGTGTATGAGCCTAATTTCTTGTCGAGTGAAACGAGAAATTCGTTGTAATATTTCCATGCATTGTTTGTAAGGGGATATTCGTAATCGAAATGAACGCCGTCGAAATCATATTTATCAAGAAAAGCAACGATGTTATCTTCAAGCACACCGCTTGTAAAAGCCTTGTTGTGTTCTTCGCTCTGCACTTCCATCTGATCTTCCCATACGTCAGAATCTGTATGACCTGAGGGACCTAAAAGGTTGAGGGAAATTGAAACATCTCTGTTGCCGATAGCCTTGCGAAGATTTCTGAGCGCAGTTTCAAGTGTGTCCTGGTCGTAATCAATTTTTCCTTCACTGTCAAATCTTGCACAACCGAAAAGGATAGCATCTGTCACAATGTCAAAGTCTTCGGGGTGAATTGTACCCTCGTTATAAACCTGAGTTGCAACTACATAAGTTGTGACTCTGAAATTTTCAACTTTCTCTGCAAAAGGATTTTTGCTGATACCGAGAAAGTTAGTTATGATAAGTGCAAGTGAAATAAAAAAAGCAGTAACTCTTTCAATAAAAATTTCCATAAGGTCCGTCTCCTTTTACTCTGTTTTCATTGTTGCATATATGCTTTCAAGTTCTTCGTAATGAGTGTAATACTTTGCTTGTGTAAGAAGGTTTTCAGCATCCGTATAAGGCTTTGCTATTCTTGCGTAGATTGAAGTTTCTCTGAGATATTTCTTCAATTCTTTCTTAGCTTTAATGCTTTCCGTAAATGTGTGAGTTTCTCTGTTTATTATTTCCTCTTTTACTGTTTCATCGGGTGGTGCAATGTTGTCAAGACCGTATTTTCTGATAAGAGAAGCAGACTCTTTTTTGATACGTGCATTTTTTATTGCATCAGAACGTATTTCCTTTTCTTCTTTTGTTTTTTTAGGCAATTTTTTGGCTGTTGTCATCTCTTCTTTTATATTTTCATAGAAGTAAATTTTGCCTCTTGAAAAATCTTCTTCAGCCTGAGAAAGTCTTTTTTTACCCGCTTCTGTAGAAAATTTATTCAGGTCTTCCATAATTATTGCAGCTCTTTCGATGGCAAGGTTTGTTTCTTTTGCTTCTTTTCTTGTTTCTTTGTCGGCATTTTTGTCTACATAAACCTTATCTTTTCCGAAAAGATACTTTGCCTGATGAATAATTTCCATTGATTCGGAAAGTTCTTCTTTTTCAAGCATACCGAGAGCGTGGTTTTCAAACATTGCACGTATTTTGAGAACGTCAACATAAGCCTTGTGCTTGTTTTCAGTCAGGTCATAGAAACAGAAGGGAATAAGGTTAAGAAGAGCACCCAGTGCTGAACAGAGAATCAGCACTTCAAAAAGATTGTTTCTCAGAGCATCGTTGTAAAGAACATCGTAGTTATCCTCAAGTCCCATTTTTTCATAAATAGCAGGATAAACCATACCTGTGAAAAAGCCGATAACAGTGCCTATCATACCGAGAGGACCAAAAAGTCCGTCAACCCTGACACCTGTTTTCCATTGATGATAATCTCTCATATCTGCCTGGATGTTGTGCTGAACAATGTTCCAGAAAGTGTTTACAAATGCGTTGATGTACCAAAGAACACAGATGAGAATAAGATTTCTGTATGCAAAATAAAGAACAAGAAGTATAACAACATTAATGGCATTTGCTGTAATCAGAAGATTTCTTTTGCCCATCCATTTGATAGCAAAAGGACACAGTAGCATTGACCACAATGCAGCATTGCCGATGACTGTATTTGCAAGACCAAGGGATGCCTGGTATTCTCCACCGTGACTATAAACAAAAGACCACGCGAGAACAACACCATATCCTGACTCAAGGAAAACAATCCATCCTGCAGACTGAATAATCCAGTAATACTTGTTTTTGGCAACTTCACGAATTGCATCGAGCATTCTTACCGGTTCAGGTTTTTTTCTGGGCAGAATAAGCCTTTCTTTGACTTTACGGAAGAAAATCGTACTGATTATTACACCGACAACAGTGAAAGCCGGATAAATAATTCTGTAAGTCTGTATGTTGTTAAGGCCCCATGTAAGACCTGCAATAAGAGGGATGAAAAGACCTGTTATTGTAGGTGCGAGAGAGTATATAACCTGAGAAATGCTCATTACATTTGCTCTTTCCTGAGCATCAGGAGTTATAATTTGCTGGAAATAATTATAGCTTTCGTTATAGAAACAGAGGAAAACATTAAGGAGCATGTACATAAACCAGACAACAATTGCTTTTGTTATGTATTGCATGTTTTCGTAAGGAAGCCATACAAAAATGGTACTTATAATTACAATGGGAATACCTGTTCTTCTGATAAATGGCAGAAATTTACCGCCTTTAAGATTGTGGTTATCATAATACCAACTTCTGAATATACCGATAGGGATACCGATAAGGTTGGCTACAATAAGCATAACATAAAGGTCCATAGGTTTTAGTCCGATACTTGCACCTACAAGGAAGTTTGAGGCATCAAGACCGATTGTGGACGCAAGAAGAGTAGTCCAATGAACTCCGAAACCTGCACCACTCAGACTTGCTACTTCTTTATAGGGGATGTAATTCCCTTTTGGTGGAGTAGTCCAGTATTCTTTTGCAGTAACTATTACATTTTTAACTTTTGATAGGAGATTTGTTTTATTTTCGTTTTCCATAAAATCGAAACCTGCCTTTCAGATCTGTCTGTATCTGTCAGTATAACATAAGTTTAGCGATAATACAAGGTTAAGTAATCATATGCAGAATTTAAGATAAAGCATTAATAAAAAAATAAAAACCTTATAACCAAAAGTTATAAGACTTAAAATTGATAAAAAGTTTATATTGGATTAAAGTCGCGAGATAAAAAACTTAAAAAATAAGAACATCAACTACGCGACTTGCGTGTCGAGGCTCTCGACTGGTGCGGATAACAGGACTTGACGGGCGTCGCTTCGCTTTGCCGTCAACGGCAACAATTGAAATCGGCTTCGCCGATAAGCAGGTTCCAAGTCCTGATAAAGTATTAATAAAAAAATAAAAGCCTTATAACCGAAAGTTATAAGACCTTTAAACTGGTGCGGATAACAGGACTTGAACCTGCACAGCCTTGCAACTATTAGAACCTGAATCTAACGCGTCTGCCAATTCCGCCATATCCGCATGTGTGTTCCTTTAATTTTTACACGGAGTGAAACATCTCCGAGGTGGGGCACATAGCCTGATCCACAACATTTGATATTTTATCACAACAAATACATATTGTCAAGAAAAAAGAGAAAATAAACTGTTTAAACGTAGGGCAGGGGCTTGCTCCTGCCGTCATAAAACAATACTGTAAAAATCCCCGCAGTCTGAATAAATTCACTGACTGAGGGGATTTTTCAATTAAAGTGTTTCAATAATATCAGGATTTGCAAAGACTTCGTCAACTTTTTTCATGAAAGGAGCAACATCACCGAAGTCAAGTGCTCTGTGGTCGAACTGAAGAAGGAAAGGAGCATAGGAGCGAACCTTGATTTCTCCGTCAACAACACCGGGAGCTTCGTAAACGGGGCCGATGCCGATAGCACCAATCTGGGGAGGGATAACTTCCATAAGAGTTGCTTTACATGTTGCACCGCCTCTGTAAACTGAACCAAGGTTAGAAATTGTAATTGTACCTTGTTCGATGTCAGTCTTAACAATTCTGTCACTCTCAGGGATTTTTTTGTATTCTTTCTTTGCTTTACCGCTTAAAGTTTTAACTCTGTATTTACCAAGCTTTGCACCTGCAAGTCTGCCGAAAACAGTACCGATTTTAAGTTTTTTGAGGGCATTTATTGTGTTGTCCATTGAAACGGAGAACATGGCTTCTGTAATGTTTGTGTTTTCAAGTTTTCTGCGGACATCGTTAATGTATTCCTGCATGTTTGCCATGGAACGGCTCTCAAAGTTATGTAAGTTAATTGTCATCATGCTCTCGTCAGGCATAATCATGGGCATGGAAATGTTGATGTCTTTGTAATACTCAATTTTACCTTTGAGGAAAAGACGGTTGAACTGAATGTGACCGTTGAGTGAGGGACAGAATTTAAGACCTTCAACAATTACTCTGAGCATAAGTGTGTTTACGCTGATGCCTTCAAGTTTGCCCTGACTTTTAAGTTCCTTGAAACGTGCCATAAACTCAGTCACGTCAGGCTCGTAAATTACACCTGCATGGGGGATAGTCTCCCATGATTCAGATGTCATGTTAGCAACAATTTTTCTCTGCAAGTCAAAATGAGTTGACTTCACAGCCTCGAAATATTTTTTACCTCTGTATTCTTTCTGACTCATAATTTTCTCCTGTAAAAAAGTGTAGTAGACCCATTGTACACGATAATGCAAAAATTTGCAATTAAAAAATATTATTTATAACAAATTTATTTTTGAAACAGGTTGAATTTTTTGGGTCAGAGTGATATTATCTATACAGCAGAAAAGGAGGAAAAGTTTATGAAAAAAACAGTATTATCAAAAGTGATTTCTGTTTGCCTTGCGTTGGCAATGCTGTTAGGTGTAATGCCTATATCACCTGATACATTCAGTATCGGTGCTCAAGCAGCAAACGGAGTATCAACTACAATAATTAACCCTTTTGACTCTTATGCGGTTAGTTTTGAAGGGGAGACTTATGTTGAGTTTTTACCCGAAATGGATGGGATATATGAGTTCAGAATAGGTTCAAATGGTGATATTTCAGTAAATTTACTTAACGATAATTTTGAAACAATATCAACTTCTGAAAGTGAAGACGGAACGATGGTCATAGAATATTTTTATGAAGCAGGGAAAACTTATTATTTCCGTATAACCGATATATCAGAAAATAATGCTACAGTTGAAGTGGATATGTTAGTTTTATACGTAAGTAAAATTGAAACGGACAAAAGTTTAACGGCGACAATTTTGGAAATTGGTGGAGAATATTATTCTTATATCAAGTTTGTGCCCGAAAAAGATGGCGAGTACATCCTTAAAACTATGTTGGAAGGCAAACTTCAAAATGCTATAGGTTTGTTTGATGAAAATTTAAACATTTATAAACAGGCTTACAGTGAAAGTTCAGGTGCTGTTATTTCAAGTGAGTTTAAAGCCGGTGAAACATATTATTTTATTTGTGTGGTTTTATCAGGTGACAGTGAACTTGATAGTATAGATGTTTTACTGTCTCACAAGCATACTTTCCGGGATGGTACTTGTTCTTTCTGCGGTGTTGCTGCGGAAGATGTATTAACTACAGTTATCAATCCCAATGAGTCTCAGACTGTCAGTTTTCAAGATGAAGTCTACTACAAGTTTGCTCCTGAGGAAGATGGAGATTATTTATTTGGAATGCTTGCGAATTACTACGCAGAAGTAACTTTGTTCGACAGTAATCTGGAAATAATATCCTCAGATGTAGTGAATGATAATGGAATGGTTTTAATAGATTATTGTTATGAAGAGGGAAAAATATATTATTTTCGTATAACAGATTTATATGAAACCGGAATGGAGATTAAGGTTGATTTTTTTCTTTCACATTTGAAAGACATTAATATGAATAAAAGTACAACGATGCCTGTTTTTGAAGCGAATGGTCAACGCGGTTCTATTATTAAATTTGTGCCGGAAGAAGATTGCGATTATACTTTTAGTGCTATAAGAGTGCGCAAAAATATTGGCGTAGTTTTGGTTGATAAAGATTTAAACATTATTAAACAGGGAGATTATTCAGAACCTGCCGTTTCTACAATTTCCCATAGTTTCAAAGCTGACGAAACATATTATTTCCTTGTAACTGTTTACGATAGTAACGACAGCAAAAGTGATAGCGTAAATGTTTTTATGTCCCGGGAACATATTTTCAAAGATAACATCTGTTCTGTTTGTGGTGCTGATAGCAGGGATTTAATTGAATCGGATCATTTTTATGAAGGAAATATAAAAAAAGTATGGGAAATCAGCAAACCCGGTGCAACACGCATTGCAGTTACTTTTTCACCTCGAACATATACAGACAATGGAGGTGATTATATTACAGTTTCCGATGGAGAAGGCAATCTCAAAGGCGAGTATACAGGAAATCAACTTGCAGGAAAAACGATAGTGGTTGCATCTGATACCGTATGCATAGAACTTGATTCCCAAGGACTTGTTCCTTATTACGGTTTTGCTGTAACCGGTGTTGAAGTCTTTTATGATGAGTGTGTACATGCTGAAACAATCTATGTTGACGTAAAAGAAGCCACTTGTACAAAAAATGGCTTTACAGGGACAAAAGTTTGTGCTGATTGTAATGCAATTATTGAACCCGGTGAAATTATTAAATACTCTGGTCATACTCAGGGTGAAGTGGCTGAAGTTGTTGAACCGATAAACTGTGCAACGCCTGGTTATACAGTTTATAAATGTGCAGCCTGTGGTGAAGAGTATAAAAAAGATTGGACTTATTTAAGTCATACACAGGGTGAAATGATCAGAGTTGTTGAGCCAACTTGTAGTGAAAACGGTTATACAGTTTATAAATGTGCAATTTGCGGTCAAGAATACGGAGATAATTATATATACACTCTTGACCATACACAGGGAGAAATTATTGAAGTTGTTGAACCTACCTGTAAAGAGGAAGGTTATACAGTTTATGAATGTGTAGTTTGTGGCAGACGATATCATGATGATTTCACAGAGCGTGTTGACCACACACCAGGCGAACCTGTAGAAATATACAGATTTGAATCTCCTTGGTGTCATATCCCTAGTTATTACTATCTGGTTACTTACTGTACTGTTTGCGGAAAGCAAATTTCAAGGGAAGAAATAGAACTTCCCACCAAGGAACATGTTGAGTTCAAGGTTTGTAAAGAAGATATAGTTGAACCAACTTGTACAAAAGATGGTTCATACAATATGGTTACATACTGCGAAAACTGTATCGCTCGATACAATATTCAGAAATTTATTGTTCCGGCAACCGGTCACAGCTTCGGTGAATGGACAGTTCTTATTGAGCCTGCTGTTGGAGTAAAAGGAAAAAGAATCAGAACCTGTTCTAAATGTGGAGAGATAGAATCGGAAGATATTGCAGCATTTGATATGATGATAACTGTTACGGATGCCGTAGGTAACATCGTTAAAAAAGAAAATGTTTCAGGTGATTTAAAAGAATATTCCTTTGATGATATTGCTGATGGCGAATACACAGTAACCGTAGAAAAAGCAACTTACGCAACAAGAAGTTATCTTGTTTCAGCAACTGATGGCAAAGTTTCACTTGGATTTGAATTATACAAAAACGGTGACGTTACAGGTGATGGCAAACTCAACACAATTGACGTTGCCCGTGCAAATTCACATGCAAAAGGTGTTTCATCTCTTACAGATTATAATTTCGCTTGTGCAGACGTAAACGGTGACGGTAAAGTCAACACAATTGACGTTGCACGTATCAATTCTCATGCAAAAGGCGTAAGTCTTCTCTGGTAATGTTATTTGCGTATATTTAATTAAAACAGAACTGCCGTTATTCTTTAAAAGGATAACGGCAGTTTTATAATTTAAATTATAGGGGTGTCTGAACCTATTGTGAACAAATGGAATTTCTTGCAAAGGGATTTTTAGAGTTCCCCTTGTAATTTATCCGTTTATGATTTTTTCAATGTCTTCAACATTTTGTTCTGCATTTTTCAGAGCATCACGTTTTTTTATGAGACTTGCCATACGTGAAGAGTGATACTTCTGTGCATCAGGTGATTTATCGTATTGAATTAAACCTTTGTAATAAAAGGCTTCGTCTTTGTCATTTATTTTGTTTTTAAATTCAGCAACAATTAAGATGTAATTATGCTTGCCGTCTGTGCAGGCTTTTTCTTTTATAATCTCAAATCCGTTTTCACAAAGATAACGTCTTACATCCTCTGCATGGGACATAGGTTGTAAAATGAGCCTTTTTGTTTCATCTTTGACCCATGGTGCGGCAGATAAAATTTCAGAGATAAGTATTCCACCCATACCTGCAATCACAATATCCTCTGCTTCGTGAGATTTGATTTCTTTAAGTCCGTCAGACAAACGAAGTTCAATTTTGTCGCTTAGCTCTTTTGAAGCAGAAACAACTTTCTTTGCATTTTCAAGAGGTCCTTTGCCGATATCGGCTGCAATAGCCTCTGTGCATATTTTGTTTTCAATAAGAAAAGCAGGAAGGTATGCATGGTCTGTACCGATGTCAACAACCTTTTTGCCTTGTCTTACTTCATCGGCTGCAATTTTCAGTCTTGTGTCAAGTTTTATCATAGGTTTTATCTCCTGAATACTCTGAATAAAGGCAGACACGCTTCAAAAAAGCCTTTGTATGCCTCGCAATAATTTCTGTCTGTACGGCTTCGTTTGCATCCGCCTGCACGGCAAAGAGGGTAATAAGGGCATTTTTTACACTCTTCAGGAACTGTAAGACTTTCTCTGAGAAAATCCTTTGCCTTTTCTGAGTTTGCCATTATTTCAAGGTCGGTGTTGTTTATATTACCGAGGAGCCATTCATCCGTACAGTAAAAGTCGCAGGGGTAAATGTTGCCGTTACCCTCACACACAAACTGATGTGTGCAATGACCACACATCCCGCATTGCTCGGCTCTGTCGCCAAGATAAAGTCTGACGTAATTGTCAAACTGTCTTATACTCACATAGTCATTTCTGACAAAATCCTTTACATAAAGATTAAAAGCATGAATAAGGAAATATTTATAATCTTCATTCGTCATGTAAAGGTCGCTTTCTTCATTGCTTCCGAAAGGTCTGAGACAGGGGATGAACTGCAAAAACTTAAAACCTTTTTCCTTGAAGTAAGAATAAATTTTATCAATTCTGCGGGCATTTACTCCCGTCATAACAGAGAGAATGTTGAATTCTGTTTTCTTTTCTTCAAGGATTTTAGTTGCAGTCAGAGTCTGAAAAAATCTGCTCTGACCACTACCGTCAACACGGAATTTGTTTGCTTCTCTGTCACCGTCAAGGCTCAGACCTACAAGAAATTTATTTTCTGTGAAAAATTCAGCCCATTCTTCATTTATAAGCAGACCGTTAGTCTGAAGAGAATAGAAAATCTCAGAATTTTTTTTGTTGTATTTGTCAACTAGAGAAATAAAATTCTCGAAATATTCTTTCCCTGCAATGAGTGGTTCACCACCCTGAAAGGCAAATGCTACAGAATAACCGTCTGCAAATGAAAGTGCTGATTTTATAAGGCTTTCAGATGTTGAAGAGTTCATTATACCAAGATTTTTTTCTTCTCTGTTTTCTGCAACATCATGGTAGAAACAGTATCTGCAGTCAAGGTTGCAAAGGCTTGATGCAGGTTTAATCATTATTGAAAGAGGTGTCATTATTTTATACCTCTTCTGTTTGATTTGAAACGAGACATGATTTCACTCATTTTTTCGTTCATTTCTTCTGCAATGGTGGGATAAACCTCTGAACGGTTGTAATTTTCACCACTGTCATCTGTGAGGATATGAAGCCAGTTTTTACGGAATTTATCAAAGAAAGCAGAGTTATCGTTCTGAATATTACGGAAATATTTAAACTGAACATAGTCATTGTTTTTAAGAACATCAAACTCATAATCGGGGTATTCTGCTAATACATCATCGGTCTGAACTGCATACTGAATTGATTTCAGTTTTTCACGCTTCATGTGAAGAATAGGGTTGTCTTTTGTGTGGATAGGAGTGCCGTTTTCAAAAATAGGAAGCATTGAAGTGCCGTCAATTTCACGGTCTTGGGGCATATAGTTTTCTTTACCGCCGTTTGTAATGCCACACATTTCAATAAGAGTGGGGAAAAGGTCAACAACTGTTGCACTTTCATCAAAGCTTGAACCTTTCTCGAAAATATCACCTTTATCCCAACGGATAAGGAAGGGGACTTTCTGACCACCTTCGTAAGCAAGATATTTACCGCCTCTGAGTTCATTTGTTGAACCCTGAAGTGCAGGACCGTTATCGCTTGTGAAGATGATAATTGTGTTGTCAAGTTCACCTAATTCTTCAAGAGTTGAGAAAAGTTCACCCAGGTAATAGTCAAATTCAGTTACACAGTCAGCGTAAGTACCCATACCTGTTTCACCTTTGAATTCATCACCAACAAACAAAGGTGCATGTGGCCAGGGAGATGCATAGTAAGCAAAGAAAGGTTCGTCAGAATTTGTAACTTTGTCCGTAATCCATTCCGTGATTTCTTCGTGAATGAATTTTGTAGCGTCTTTCTGGTCTTTCAGTTCATTTGTGCCGTGTACAATTTCCCATTCGCCATTTTCTTCTGTAACGTGATAGAAAGGCGTCATATCGTTTACGTGGTGACTGCCGTAGAAATAGTCAAATCCCTGATTTGTGGGGAGATATTCACCATAATCGCCAAGATGCCATTTTCCGAAAGCACCTGTGGTATAACCTGCAGCCTTGAAAGTTCCTGCAACTGTGATTTCGTCACCTAACATACCGTCAGCGTTTCGACCCATTTCAATTGAGTTGAAAAGTCTTGTTGCAGCAAAAGGTGAGATTGTATTTACTGTGGGATAAATAACGTTGTCAGCATGACCTCTGTAAGGATATCTGCCTGTTAATGCAGCAAAACGAGCAGGTGAGCATACAGAATAACTGGAATAGAAGTTTGTAAGTTCAGCACCTTCTTCGCCGATAGAGTCAATGTTAGGTGTTTCATAAAGTGCACCGTTAAGTGAAATGTCACCGTAGCCTAAGTCATCCATGAGAACAAAAAGAACGTTAGGCGAGTCTTTTGTCTTGTTCTTGTCAACGCCTTTGAGATAATCTTCGTGACCGTCCCACAGTCTTTCTGTGTTAGGTTCTGAACGGAGATTCATTGTAAGGAGAAATACAACAGAAAAAATTACAAGTAAAAATGAAGAAAAACCTGCAAGGATTTTTTTGCCGTTTTTAGCAAGGAAGAAAAGGAGAACGGCAAGTGTAATTACGGGCAGAGCAAGAAGTAAATTGCCACCAAGTCTTGTAAGGAAACTTCCTTCTCCCGTAAGAAGAGTATGTGCAGTTGATGAAAAACCGTTGAGACCTGAAGTGAATGCACCGAAACCTGCATCTGCACCCCATATTACGTAATATGTAATAATACCAAGCAAAGAAATTCCGTAACCGGTAAGCATAGGAACAAAAACTTTTTTCTTTGCAATAATGCCGAGGAAAATAAGAAGTGCCGTAATCATAAGGTATGCAGCGTTTACAATTGCAACAAGGTTAAGTCTTAAAATTAAGAGTACAATTGCGAGTATCACGCCGATAACTCCGATGAATACGGGAAATTTTTTTAAGCTTCTGTCAAGTTGAATTTTCATAATTTCATCTCCTTGAGTAATTTTTTGTCTTTATCAGAAATTCTGAAACTTTCTCTGCATTTCTGAATTGTTTTGTTGTGTGTCCATTTATCTAATTTTCTTTCAGTAAGGTACGGGAGCATATAATCTCTTTGTTTTGCCATTGCAGCCTGAAAAAACCATGCCCTGACCATGTTTACATAATACTCTTTATTTTGGATTTCTGCAACAAGTTTGAGCACTTCTTCCGAAAAATTTTCATCAAGAAAAAATTTCATCAGCATATTAACTCCGAAACGGATTGTGTATGTATCTTCTGATTTCAGCCATACCTTGATTTTCTCATACAAAGCGGGAATGTTTTTTGAAAAAACTTTCATGCTCATTGTGTCGCATGTTGCCCAGTTGTCAATAAAAGGCAGAAATTTTTCTGTCATTTCAATTGCCGTATCAAAATCATCTATAGTTTCAAGCAGATATCCGTGAAGATTGTTTTCTTCAAAATATTCATGTGGCAGTTGACTGAGAAATTCTTTTGCTTCTTCTGTGTTTCTGATTTCTTTTGCAAGACGTCGTATATCAGGAATTCTCACACCTATCTGTTTTTCCAAAGGTACATTGGGTATGAGTTTCGAGTTAAAGGACTTATATTTAACATCTTGCATATTGTACAATTTTTTCTGTATTTCAGTCATAAAAAACTCCATATTTTTTGTCAAAACACTTGATATTTTGCAAACTCTCTGCTATAATATAGCAGTACAACGCTTTAAAGGTTTAAAGCGAACAAGTGCTCTGCGTTTCTGTGGAAAATCTTTTCTTTGTTTTCCTCAGAAATATCAAGGGCTGAAAGTGTTTCAACAAAACTTTTCTGGTCACCCCAGGGTGAGTCACTTGCAAAGAGAATTTTGTCAAAACCGTGTTTCTCAAACATTTTAATGAGAAGTTCACCGGGGATTTTGTTGAGAACATAACTTGTATCAAGCCATACGTTAACACCGCAGAGTTTTTCAAAACTCTCCTTGGCACCTTTGTGACCTCCGAGATGAGCAAGAATGATTTTGTTATCTTCCTTTGCACCGACTTTTTCAAGCATGTCAATTGCTCTGTCAGGTGTGCAATGAATATCATCAGGGGAAAGAACGTCATATCCTGCATGGATAAGAGTAATCAGTCCGATTTTTTCTGCATAGCGGATAATTCTTATATATTTTTCATCGTTAACATACGTTCCCTGATAATCGGGATGAAGTTTAATTCCTTTAAGACCAAGAGATTTTATAAAATCAAGTTTTTCTTCAGGGTTTTCGTTATCAGGATGAATTCCGCCGAAAGCGATTATTCCGTCTTTGTTATTCTTTTCTGCAGAAAAAAGGTTGATGCTTTCAAACTGCTTCGGGTTTGTTACAACAGGCAGTATAACACTTTTGTCAACGCCTGATTTTTTCATAGATTCTTTAAGTGAATCTAAAGTACCGTTGGTGTACGCAGCACACTCTTCACCTGCATCGCAGAGATAACTTTTCAGTTTTTCAACTGTAGGAATTGCGATTTTGTCAGGGAAAATGTGAGTGTGAAAATCAATAATCATGTTTATCCTTCTTTCTTTACTTTACGGTGTTAATTTTACATCGTTTTACATAATAAGTCAAACAAAAAACGGAGATGAATAAAAAATGTTGGTAAAAATTTCATTCCTTGCAGTCTTTGTTGCTGTTATGATAGGTGTAGGTTTTTACTGTCACCGTCAGGCAACAGACGTTAACGGATTTGTTCTGGGTGGCAGAAGTGTAGGTCCCTGGCTTACAGCCTTCAGTTACGGAACATCATATTTTTCTGCAGTTATTTTTATCGGATATGCAGGTCAGTTCGGTTGGAAATACGGTCTGGCAGCTACATGGATTGGTATAGGTAATGCTCTTATCGGTTCACTTTTTGCATGGAGTGCTTTAGGCAGAAGAACAAGAGTTATGACTCAGCATATTTCAAGTAAAACAATGCCTGAATTTTTCGGTAACCGCCACGACAGTAAAGGTCTTAAAATTTTTGCTTCTGTTCTTGTGTTCGTTTTCCTTATTCCGTATACAGCATCACTTTTCAACGGTCTTTCAAGACTTTTCGGTATGGCATTCAACGTTGACTATACAGTATGTGTAATTGCCATGGCAGTTATTACCGGCATATATGTTGTTGTCGGAGGATATATGGCAACTGCAATCAATGACCTTATTCAGGGCATCATCATGCTTTTCGGTATTGCAGCTGTTGTTCTTGCAGTTCTTAAAACTCAGGGTGGTTTTACTGCTGCAATTGAAGCACTTTCTCAGATTCCTGCCGAAAACTCAGCACAGCAGGGTGCTTTTACATCTTTCTTTGGCCCTGATGTGTTTGGTTTGATAGGTGTTGTGCTTCTCACATCTCTCGGCACTCTGGGACTTCCTCAGATGATTGGTAAATTCTATGCAATAAAGGATGAAAAGTCAATTAAAACAGGCACAATTGTTTCAACCGTATTTGCTCTTGTTGTTGCAGGCGGATGTTATTTCCTCGGTGGTTTCGGAAGACTTTTCGGTGACAGAGCAGAATATACAGCTGACGGTTCAATAATTTATGACAGTATTGTTCCCGGAATGCTTCATGGTTTATCAGATGTACTCATAGCAATTGTTGTTATTCTGGTGCTTTCAGCATCAATTTCAACTCTTTCATCTCTCGTTCTCACATCAAGTTCAACAATTACCCTTGATTTTATTTCATCACTTCGCAAAAAAGACTTGAAAGAAAAGTCAAAATTGTCTATAATGAGAGTGTTTGTAGTTTTGTTTATTCTTATATCAGCAATAATTGCAATCATTCAGGCAAAATCAGCAGTTACATTCATCGCTCAGCTTATGGGTATTTCATGGGGAGCTCTTGCAGGTTCATTCCTTGCACCGTTCCTTCTTTCGCTCTATTGGAAGAAAGTCACAAAAGTTGCAGTTGGTGTGAACTTTGTCTCAGGTGCAGGTATTATGGTACTCAACATGCTTGCTAAAGACATTTTTCCTTCATTCTTACAGTCACCGCTTAATGCAGGTGTTCTTGCAATGCTCATGGGATTTGTGATAGTACCTGTTGTGAGCCTTCTTACTCAGAAAACCGTTGACAGTAAAAAAGTTGACAAGATGTTTGAATGTTACGATACAGAAGTAAAAGTAAAAAGCAAGCACATGCTTGAACAGAAATAAAGGAAGTAAGAAATGAAAACTAATTTTTTCCAGAAGGACATCGAAACGATGTCAAGAAAAGAGCTTGACGCACTTCAGCTCGAAAGACTGAAATGGATAGTTGATTACAGCATCAGAAATGTACCTTTCTATGCAGAAAGACTTGGCAAAGCAGGTGTTACTGCAGAAAAAATCAAGAGCCTTTCTGACATTCAGTACATACCTTTCACAACAAAGGCCGATATCAGGGATAACTACCCCTACGGACTTTTCGGTGCAAAGATGAAAGATATTGTGCGTATTCATGCATCAAGCGGTACAACAGGCAAACCTACAGTTGTAGGCTATACTAAAAATGATATCAATAACTGGAGTGACTGTGTTGCACGTCTTTCAGCTGCAGTAGGCGTTACAGATGAAGATATAGCGCAGATTTCATTCGGTTACGGTCTTTTTACAGGTGCTCTCGGTCTTCACTATGGCCTTGAAAAACTTGGTTGTGCAGTTATTCCCGTATCAAGCGGTAATACAGAAAAACAGGCAATGCTCCTTAAAGATTTCGGCACAACAGTTCTCATCAGTACACCTTCTTATGCAATGTACATGAGTGAAGTTGCTCACGATATGGGCATTACAAATGATGAATTGAATCTCCGTATCGGTCTTTTCGGTTCGGAAGGTTGCACAATGGAACTTCGTGACAAAATTGAAAAAGGCTTCGGTCTTTTCTCAACTGATAACTACGGCATGAGTGAACTTATGGGTCCCGGTGTATCAGGCGAATGTGTAGAACGTGACGGACTTCACTTTGCAGAAGACCATTTTCTTCCTGAAATCATCAACAGTGAATCAGGTGAAAGACTTGGTGCAGGTGAAGAGGGTGAACTTGTTGTTACAACTCTCACCAAAGAGGGTATCCCCATGCTCCGTTACAGAACAAAGGATATCACAAAACTTAATTACGATACATGTAAATGCGGCAGAACTCATTGTCGTATGGAAAAAGTCGGTGGCAGAGCAGACGACATGCTCAAAATCAGAGGTGTTAATGTCTTCCCGTCACAGATTGAATCAGTCCTTGCTCAGATTGATGGTATTTCACCTCACTATGAGCTTGTGCTGACAAGAAAGAATTACACAGATTATCTTGAAGTGAGAATTGAAATTAACGATGTATCTCTTCTTGAAAACTATGGTAAGCTTGAAGAACTGAGAAACCTTGCTGTTGCAAAACTTAAAACAGTTCTTGGTATCAGTGCAAAGGTTTCACTCGTAGCACCCCGTTCAATCAAAAGATATGAGGGCAAAGCAAGAAGAATTGTTGATAAGAGAAATGAGGTAGAATAAGTGAAAGAGATAATGATAGGTAACGCTGCAGTTGCCAGAGGTCTTTATGAAGCAGGTTGTGGTGTGGTTTCAAGTTACCCCGGCACTCCCAGTACAGAAATTACTGAATTTGCAAGTGAATATAATGAAATTTATTGCGAGTGGGCACCCAATGAAAAAGTGGCAATGGAAGTTGCTTTCGGTGCATCTCTCGGTGGTAAAAGAAGTGCATGTGCAATGAAGCACGTTGGTCTCAACGTTGCTGCTGACCCTTTGTTCACAATGTCATACACAGGTGTAAACGGTGGTCTTGTTATCTGTGTTGCAGATGACCCCGGTATGCATTCTTCTCAGAATGAACAGGATTCACGTCACTATGCAATTGCATCAAAAATCCCCATGGTTGAACCTGCTGACTCAGCAGAAAGCCTTGAGTTTACAAAAAAAGCATTTGAAATTTCAGAGAAATATGATACTCCCGTTCTCCTCAGAATGTGCACAAGAATTGCTCATTCACAGAGCATTGTTGAAACATCAGAAAGAACAGAAGTTCCTCAGAAAGAGTACGAAAAAAATATCGGCAAATATGTTATGATGCCCGGTAACGCTAAAAAGCGTCATCCTTTTGTAGAAGAAAGAACAGAACTTCTCAGAAAAGAAATTTCTGAAAGTGACATTTTCAACAGAGTTGAAATGGGTGGTACTGACCTTGGTGTTATCACTTCAGGTGCATCATATCAGTATGTAAAAGAAATTTTCGGTGACAGTATCAGCGTTCTTAAAATCGGTATGGTTCATCCCTTACCTGTAGATAAAATCAAGGATTTTGCGTCAAAAGTTAAAAGACTTGTTGTTATTGAAGAACTTGACGGTATTATCGAAACTCATTGCAGAAACAACGGCATTGAAGTTGAAGGCAAAGAACTTTTCACAAACATCGGTGAATATTCACAGAAAACTATTGCAGAAGTTCTTGGCTTTGAAAAGAAAGAAAGCATTGCTCCTGATACAGTTCTCCCCGTACGACCTCCCGTAATGTGTGCAGGTTGTCCTCACAGAGGTATGTTCTACACACTTTCACAGAACAAAGTTACTGTAAGCGGTGACATCGGCTGTTACACTCTCGGTGCTCAGCTTCCTCTTGGCGCAATTGATACAACTCTTTGCATGGGTGCATCAATTTCAGGACTTCACGGTTTCAACAAAGCAATGGGTGAAAAAGGTGAAAAGAAATCTGTTGCAGTTATCGGTGACTCAACATTCATGCATTCAGGTATGACAGGTCTTGTTAACATCGCTTACAATGCATCAAATTCAACTGTAATTATTCTTGACAACTCAATCACAGGTATGACAGGTCATCAGCAGAACCCCACAACAGGTTATACAATCAAAGGCGACCCTGCTTCAAAAATTGACCTTGAATCATTCTGCCGTGCAATCGGTATAAACAGAGTAAGAGTAGTTGACCCCTATAATCTTCTCGAATGTGATAAAGTTCTCAAAGAAGAACTTGCAGCAGAAGAACCCTCAGTTATAATTTCAAGAAGACCTTGTGTTCTTCTCAAATATGTTAAACCCAAGAAACCCGTTACTGTTGATGTAGACAAGTGTAAGGGTTGTAAGAAGTGTATGAAACTTGGTTGTCCTGCAATCAGCATACATAACAAGAAAGCAGACATTGATGCAACACTCTGTGTAGGTTGCGGAGTATGTGAACAGCTTTGTGCATTTGATGCAATTGAAGGGGAGGAGTAATTGAGATGGAAACAAAAAGCATTATGATTGTCGGCGTAGGCGGTCAGGGTTCACTTCTCGCAAGTAAACTCCTCGGCAGAGTTCTTATGAACGAAGGCTACGACGTAAAAGTTTCAGAAGTTCACGGTATGAGTCAGAGAGGTGGCTCAGTTGTAACTTATGTAAGATTTGGTGACAAAGTTTATTCTCCCATCATTGAAGAAGGGGAAGCAGATTTTGTTATTTCCTTTGAAAAACTTGAAGGTGCAAGATGGGCACATTGCCTGAAAAAAGGCGGTAAACTTATCGTAAACACTCAGCAGATTGACCCTATGCCCGTTATCACAGGTGCTGCAGTTTATCCTGAAAACATTCTTGATGAACTGACTGCAAAAGGTCTTGATATTGATGCAATTGATGCTCTTTCTCTTGCAGAAGAAGCAGGTTCATCAAAGGCAGTTAACGTAGTTCTCATGGGCAGACTTGCAAAGTATTTCCACATTGACTATGCAAAGTGGGAAAAAGCACTTGAAGAGTCAGTTAAACCTAAATTTATTGAACTTAATAAAAAGGCTCTGAGCCTTGGCTATAACTATTAATTTTTAATTTCGGAAAAGAGATGACAGCAAAATGAAGTATTGGCAGGAAGGAATTGAAACTGCTTCACGTGAACAAATTACAGCGTGGCAGAGTGAACGTCTTGTAAATACAGTAAAAAGAGTTTACGAAAAAGTTCCTTATTACAGAGCAAAAATGGATGAAGCAGGTGTAAAACCGGAGGATATCAAATCAGTTGAAGATTTAAATAAACTTCCCTTTACCTGCAAACAGGATTTAAG
>JAZRNJ010000271.1:0-13284 GCA_045648125.1 Acutalibacteraceae bacterium | reverse complement strand
CCTTGCATTTTCAAGGGGAGGCTTTTTTGTGTTTCAGCAATAAAAAAACCGACACACATAGGTCGGCTTTTTTTGATAATAATTATGTTGGAGATATAAACACAGAGGGACGGTTAGCGTGAAAACCGACCCCTGTGTTTTTTATAATTGTTCGCACATAACTTTAAAACTATCTTCGTCGATACATCTCAAAAAACGAGAAAGTTCTCCGCCTTGATACTCAATATAAATTTCATATTCCTCATTATAAACATCTTCATCTTTAACGTTGTTCGGAAAGAAATAATTATTAAGCTCACGTGCATAATTTTCTGTAAACCAACCGAAAATCTTCGCGTTTTCTGCATTAAATGTCAAAACCTCGTTATCGTCAGAATTGAATACAATAATCCGATATATGTTTTCAGGTGTCGGCTCAAGTAAATCATCCATAGAATCCGATTTGATATAAAGGCCGTAAAGTTGTACACCAATACCGCCTTGCTCACAAAATAAATAATTTCTTTCAGGGTCTTTGCTAAAAGCTTTAAATCCCGGTTTTAAAAGAGATAATAAAAAGTTTTTACCTTCTCTTATACGCAAATCGGCTATATGATCATAACCGTAATACGGCATATAGCAATATTCCTGTGTATCGTTAAGAAAAATATAGTTATTATCACCCGGTACTATTGTAAGATTTGCATATTCCTGTTGCGATAACACCATATTAGCAACAATTATTACCAAAAGCATTAAAATTATAATAATTTTGGATTTTTTCATATAACCTGTCCTCTCGTAAAAATTAAACACAGAGGGATGGTTAGCAAAAGAACCATCCCTCGTTATTTAATTATGCTGCAAAAATTGATGAGAAGAAATTCTTAAGTCCACCGTAGATAAGGTCAACAAAGAACCATTCAATCCACTGCCATACTGTAAATGTAACTTCAACTGTGAAAGTAGCACTATGAGCCTCACCATTATCATCTGTCACAACACATGTAACAGTAGTAGTGCCTCTTGTCTTAGCAGTAATTTCACCATCTTTATCAATTGTTATAATTGATTCATCTTTAACTGTGTATTCTGCAGTCCATCCGGGATTACCAACTGATTCGATAATCGGCTCAACTGTACGCTTCTCGTTTTTATTAAGTTTAACATCTAAAAATCTTACAGATTTAATCTTGCCGAGAGCAGCAACAAAATCATCATTATAAGTTGCTTCACAACCTTCGTTTACACATTTGTATTCAGTGTAACCTTTTTCTGTAAGTGTAGGAGGAACAACATTTACAGCTTCATATTCGTGCTTGAGTGCGTCAACCGGCTCTGTCTTTTTATAATTACATACCTTACATTTAAGAGATTTTTCACCGGCTTTTCCGCATGCAGGAGCAATTGTTGTTGTTTCTTCAAAATCATGTCCTTTAGCTTCTGTTTCACTACCTTTATATTTGTCATCACAAACAGTACATGTGTACTCTGTATAACCTTTTTCTGCACAGGTAGGAGCTATTACTGTGCCCTTGTAAGAATGTTTGCCTGTGGGAGGAATTGTATTTATCTGAACTTCAGCACACACAGTACATGTTTTCTTAGTTTCACCTGCTTCAACACAAGTTTCAAATTTTACAACTGTCGACATACCAAAAGTATGACCCTTTGCAGGTTTATTTTTGTCAATTTCTTCATAGTAATCGTCGCATATTGTACAATGGATTTTCTTTCCACCGTATTTTGTACATGTAGCATCAAAACTTTCAGGATTTTCCGTATCATAAATGTGACCTTCTGTCTCATCAACAGGGAAAACAAACATTACTTTACAAGTGATGTCACCAACAGTAACCTCGGTTTCTGTCTTGTTGCCTGACTTATGCCAGTCATTAAATGTGAGCACATATTTGTTGTGGTCATCTGTTGTAATAAGTGTATCTGCAAGTTTGATAACAACTTCTGTAGTTTCGTCTGAAGCAGTTCTTGAAACATAAACTGTCTTTGCTGTTTCCTTTGCAGTAATAACAATGATATTTTCCTGAAGTTCAGCTGTAGCTTCTTCAACAAGGAGACTTTCTTTTACTTTTTTAGCTTCATCAACATCACTTGTGTCTGTATAAGTGAAAGCTGCTCTGAGTAAATCTTCGTTACCTTCAGCAATTTCAACTTCCATCCATTCTGTCTTTGTACCATCAAAAACAACGTTTTTGATGCCTGTACAACCTGAAAAAGCGTCTTTTTCAATCGATTTGATAGTCAAGGGAGCAGTAAGCTTTTCAATTACAGTTACACCCTTGAAAGCGCTGTCTGAAACAGAAACAACACCTGAGGGAATTTCAAATTCTTTCGTTGCCTTACTTGCAGGACAATAGATAAGTTCTGTTCTTACTTTGTTGTAAAGAACACCGTTAACTACAGCATATTTTGCGTTTTCCCCTGCAAACTCAACAACAATTTTTGAACCTGCAAAAGCTTTTGCTCCGATTGTTTCAATACCTGCAGGAAGAACAAGTTTTTCAATTTTTTCATTACCTGCAAAAGCATTTTCTGCTATTACAGTTACGTTATATCCGCTGATTTTTTCAGGAACTCTTACTGTACCTGAAAGAGAAGCGTTGCAACCTTTGATTATTACTTTATTATCTTCTGTAAATGAAAAATCAAACTGTCTTTCACCACATCCGTTTTTGCACATATTATTCTCAAAAACATGAGAAAGTACAGGAATTATTTCTTCTTTTGTTTCGCCGCATTCACATTTGCTTACTTTCTTACCTGCAGCAAGGCATGTTGCAGGTACTTCTTTTTCCTTATCTACAACAAAACTATGTACATGAGGAAGGAAAGTAATTACCTTTGTGAAATTATCATTGCCTGTACCGATTTTTGCAGTCTTATTCCATTCTTCTTCAGCCACATTAACTTTTGCTGAAACAAGGGATTTACATCCTGAAAATGCAGAATCACCGATAATGGTTGTTTCTTTTGGGAGTGTAATTGATGTAAGTCCTTTTGCAGTAGCAAAAGCAAAATCAGCAATTAACTTTGTGCCGTTTTTAACGGTATATGCACCTTTAAGTGTAGATTCTGCCTGAATAAGGAACTTGCCTATATAAAGAACTTCGCCATCCCAGTTTGAAGCTTTGTTATAATAACCTGTATTATAAAATGCGTTGGAACCGATATCCTCAATACTTCCGGGTAAAGTAATTGATGTAATTTCTGTTTTGTTTTCAAAAGCATCGTCACCGATTGCAGTTATTTTATAACCCTGAATTTCTTCAGAAATAACTACTTCTCCACCATTACCGTTATAGCCTGTGATTTTTGCATTTGTGCCGCTTGTAAGCAATTCAAATTCTTTAACGGAACAACCTGAGCATTCATTATTTTTGAATGTATGTCCTGTGGCAGGAATAGGTTCTGTCTTACTTTCACCACATGCGCATTTTAAAGTTTTTACACCTGCTTTTGTACATGTTGCTGCAGTTGTTATTGTTTCTTTATATTCGTGGTCATGAGCTGCGCCACCTGCATATTTGATTGTTGCACCGGTAATAGCATTGTTATCTGTACCGATTGAAATTTTCTTCCATTCTTCTTCTGAACCGGCATAAGAAACCTCATTGATACCTGTACAAGCGGAGAAAGCACTTGCTTCTATAACTTCAAGGCTCTTGGGGAATGATACACTGACAAGATTTTTTGAATCAAGGAAAGCGTGTGTTCTTACAGCTTTAATACCTGAAGGTACTGAAAAAGTTGTTTTTGAAATAGCCTCAGGATATTTAAGTATCTCTGTTTTTCCTTTGTTATAAAGAACACCATCAGAGTCACTTTCATATACATAGTTGCCTGTTACAACTGTGATTGATGTAAGTTTTGGACACATGTTAAATGCCTGCAAACCGATTCTGTTTACACCCTTACCGATTTTGACGTTTTCAAGGCTTATGCTTCCCATGAAAGCATTGTTGCCGATTTCTTTCACCTTATCGCCAAGAACAATTGTTTTTACATTCTTGCTCATTGAAAAAATACCGTCCGGAATCTTTTCAACTTTTTCTGCAACAGAATATGTAGTAGCAGTATTTGCAACAGGATAGAAAAGAATTTCTGTTTTATCCTTATTGTAAAGTACGCCTTCTTTATCGCTTGAGAAAACGCTGTTATCAGAAGAAACCGTTATTTCCTCAAGAGAAATACAGTTTTTAAAAACATCTGTTCCGAGTTTCTGAACGTTTTTACCGAGTGTGACAGTTTCAAGAGCTGTGCAACCCACAAAAGCTTTGTTACCGATTACTTTAACGCTGTCAGGGATATAAATATTTTTCACCTTGATACAGTCAGCAAAAGCAAGCGAGTAAATTTCAGTTACAGGGTAACCATTGTAAGCTGACGGAACAATAATATCACCTGATGCAGTGATATCACATGCCGTTATCAAAACCTCACTACCGACTGTTTCATAGTCAAAAACATCGTCAGCCGCACTTGCAGTCATTACACCTGCAGGAATAATCCCGAGAATCATAATAACAGAAAGCAAAACCGACAGTATTTTTTTCGTTTTTGTCATCTTCATTTTTGAAACCTCCTGGAAGTTAAAATTATACAATTACAGTATATCACTATGCTTTCTTTTATGCAATAAAAATTTGTATAATAAATCTGAAAAATTATTAAATCATTCCGTAAAACCACTTAGTTTATACAAAAATAATTTAATGTTTTAATTGACTAAATTTTTCAATTATGATATTCTTAGTTTACAATGTGCAAAGGAGAAATGGATATGTACAACAAACCCTTAAAAGACAAAGCGTACGACAAACTCAGAGAAGCCGTACAGATTTATTCAAAAAGAATATATGTTAAAATAGGTGAACTTCAGGATGTTCAGGGATACATAACAAAAGAACATCTCCGTTCTGTTCCCGAAAACGGTTGGACTGACCTTAAAAAAGATACTTCATGGGGTGACGAAGAATGGGACAACCTGTGGGTAAAAGGAACATTCACACCCGGAAATGAATATGCAGGACAGGATATTTTTGCTGTTTCAAATGCCGGAGGTGTTGAACAGCTTTTCTTTGTTGACGGAAAGCCCAAAGGTATATTCAACACAAGAGATGCTACTTTTATAGGTTGCGGACACTGTGTAAGACGAATCGGCACTCATGAAAAAGATAAAACATGGAATCTTGCTTTTGAATGTTATGCAGGTCACTTCTGTGTAGGCACATCTGTTTATGAAAATTATGAGTATCCTGACATTGACATCAGCTACAAACAGACTTACAAAGGCGTTGATATCTGCACCTGTGATACAGTTGTCAAAGACTTTGTTTTTGATATGACTCAGATTCTTCAGGCATCTGCAGTAGGACCTGACTCAAACTTCCTTAAATTCCGTGCAATGAAAACCCTTGACAAAGTTCTCAATGTACTTGTTCTTGACCCTCAAAACACATCTTATGAAAAATGGCACAAATCAGTTGAAGATGCTTTCGAAATAACCCAAACAATGTTTATGGGAAGTGGTAATTCGATTTTCGGCAGACTTTCGCTTACAGGTCACTCTCACATGGATACAGCATGGCTCTGGCCCATAAGTGAAACAGTGAGAAAATGTGCAAGAACTTATTCAAACGCTCTTGCTCTCATGGAAGAATATCCCGAATATCGTTTCGTTCAGTCTTCAGCACTTCATTCAGAATGGATGAAAGACTACTATCCCACAATTTTTGAAGATATGAAACAGCGTGTTGCTGAAGGCAGATATGAACCTAACGGTGGTGTTTACGTTGAATGTGACTGTAATATCACTTCCGGCGAACTTATGATAAGACAATTCCTTAAAGGTCAGCAGTTCACAAGAGAAAACTTCAATTACACATCTGATAGCTTCTGGCTTCCCGACACATTCGGTTACAACGGAAACATTCCTCAGATTATGAGAGGTTGCGGATGTAAATATTTCTACACAACTAAAATGGAATGGAACGAGCTTAACTCAATGCCCTTTATGAGTTTCACATGGAAAGGTATTGACGGCAGTTCAGTTCTCACTCACTTTAACAGAATCCATCGTGCTCCCGACGTAGATGCAGGTATTCAGCTCATTAAAGAAATGCCGCTGAAAGAAACTTGCGATTTACGACTCCATGCATTCGGTAACGGTGACGGTGGCGGCGGTCCTTCTTACAGCATGCTTGAAACTGCACGCAGAATGAAAAAGATGGACGGCATGCCTGAAACTACAGAAAGTTCTGTAAGCGGTTTCATGAAAAAGCTTGAAGAAATTGAAGAAGACCTTCCTGTACATGACGGCGAACTTTACCTTGAACTTCACCGTGGTACTCTTACCCAGATGCACGACATTAAAAGAAAGAACCGTAAGACAGAATTTTCACTCCATGACATGGAATATTTCAACGTTCTTGCACGTAAACCCATGAATGAAAACGCTGACAAATGGCTGAAAACTCTTCTTAAAAATCAGTTCCATGATATTCTTCCCGGCACATCAATCACTCCCGTTTATGACCTTTTCAACAAAGAAATGGATGAACTTCTCGCAAACTATAAAGACACAGCTCTTACTTACGCAAAAGAAATTACAGAAGAAAAAGCTGACACAGTAACACTTTACAACACTCTTTCATTTGCGAGAAACGACGTTCAGAAAATTGAGACTGACGGATATGCAAAAGACCTTCCCTCACAGAGATATACAGATGTTACAGGCAAAGAAGTTCTTGCAGTTGATGTAAAAGAAATCCCTGCTTTCTCATCAAAAACAATTGAACTCACAGACAAAGCAGCTGAAATTTCTTCTCCCTTTAAATTTGACGGAAAAGTTCTTGAAACTCCATTTGCAGTAATTACTCTTGGTGATGACGGATTTATTTCTTCTTTCATCGACAAAGAAACAGACCGAGAACTGAGAAAAGAAAACGGACAACCTCTTGGTGCACTTCTTACAGCAGAAGACGCTCCTGCTTACTGGGATAACTGGGATATTGAATACGATTCTCTTGATAAACTTGCTCCCATCACAGGCTTCCAGAAGAGAGAAGTTGTATCAGACGGTGCAGTTCAGTTTGTTATCCGCAGTACATATACTTTCGGTGAAAACAGTAAAGTTACTCAGGATATGATTGTTTACGCAAACAACCCCCGAGTTGACTTCCACACACTTGTTGACTGGAACGAAAAACATTGTCTCCTCAAAGCAGCATTTGATGTTGACGTTAAATGCGAAAACGTGCGTAACGAAATTCAGTTCGGTCATGTTCTTCGTCCTACAACTCGCAACAATTCTCTTGAATTAGCTAAATTTGAAGTATGCAACTATAAATGGACTGATATTTCAGAGAACCGTTTCGGTGTTGCAATTCTCAACGATTGTAAATACGGTATCTCTGTTGACAACGGAAATCTTCGTCTTTCTCTCCACAGAGGCGGTAATCATCCTGACGTTACAGGTGACAGCGGTCTTCACGAAATGACTTACTCATTCCTGCCTCACACAGGTTCATTCAGCACAGAAAATGTTGTTAAACCCTCTTATGAACTCAACGTTCCTGCTTTCGTTGTTGACGGCACAGCAAAGGAAGAAAAATCATTCCTTACAATTGATGCTGACAACATTATCTGCGAAGCAATCAAACCTGCTGAAAGCATCGAAAACGCTTATGTTGTACGTCTTTATGAATGTGAAGGCACAAAAACAAAAGCAAACGTTACTCTTTCAAGACCCGGAAAAGAAATTCTTTCATGTAATATGATTGAAGATGTTGACGGAAATCTTGAAATTGCAGGTGACACTCTTTCATTCACATTCAAACCTTTTGAAGTTAAAACATTTATTGTAAAAGAATAAGAAAAACATAAGGAAAGACCGTAAGTTTTTGACTTACGGTCTTTTTTACTTATAAAATATTTTTGATTTCAATTAAATCATTTACAATGTAATCTGCCGTTTCACATTCTGCATCAGGTATCTTTTTGTAATTGAACCAACAGGTTTTAAAACCGAAGTTTTTTGCACCCTCAATATCGGCAGTTATTGAATCACCGATTAATATTATTTCTTCTTTTTCAAACTGTGGCAATTCTTTTTTACACGCTTCAAAAAATCCTTGTGACGGTTTTGCAAAGCCTATTTCTTCTGAGGTGAAAATATTTTTGATGAATGGTAACATTTCCGCTTTCCTGAGTCTTTTTTCCTGCTGTGCAAATTCAGAATTACTTGCAACAGCAACATGATATTTTTCACTTAAATATGGGAGTATTTCCGTTGCACCATCAACGGGAATCGCACAGGCTTTTATATTCCCTCTGAAAGTTTCTTCAAAAGCAATTCCGTCTGCATCGATTTCCATAGCGTCAAAAATAAGTTTCCATCTTATTTTAAAAAGTCCCTGACGGTCAAGTTCACCTTTTTCAATTTTCTCCCAGAGTGAATTGTTGATTTTGGTAAAAGTTTCAAAATAGTTTTCAGGGAAAGTTATTCCGTATTCCTCTGCTGCAAGGCACATTGCTTCATCTGAGCATTTGTGAAAATCAAGAAGTGTGTTGTCAATGTCAATTAAAACTGCTTTAATCATATAATCACCATTACGATTATAACATTTTATATTTCTCTTTTGCAAGACAAAATTTTCTTTATTACTTTACAAAAAAAATTCTTATTGTATAATATTAAAAGAGGTGAAAACTATGAATATTTTCAAAGCAGGTGCAGCAAAAGAAATTACCACTCCTCCCGTGGGAACACTTCTTTACGGCTACACTCCCGATACGGTAAGCACATCTGTTCATGACGATTTATCTGTCACTTGCCTTGCTCTGAGTCAGCATGGTGAAACAGCACTTCTGATGACTGCGGAAATCGGCGACATACAGACTGAGCTTACAAAAGAAATTTTACATGTTCTTTCAAAAGAAACAGGCATTTCTGAAAGGAACATGATTATTGCTTCAACTCACACTCATTCTGCTCCCAATTTATCAGGTACTGTCGGTTGGGGTGAACTGAACAGAGAATATTTTGATACAATCTTTTTACCTGCACTCATAAAGGCTGTAAAAAGAGCTATAGAAAACCTTGCCCCTGCTGAAATCTCAGTAGGTGTTACAGAAAGCCTTGTTGGTATCAACCGCCGTGTTCAGCACGAAAACGGAGAAATCGGTCTCGGTCAGAATCCTCATGGATGTTTTGACCCCAACATGACACTCGTTTCCATAAGAAACAAAGACACAAAAGAAGGAATTCTTAACCTTGTTCATTACGGATGCCATGGAACTGCCACAGGCTGCAATCACGAAATCACCCGTGACTGGTCAGGAATTATGATTGACCGCCTTGAAAAAGAAACACACACTCTCGCAGCATTTTTCAATGGTGCTATCGGTGATGTTGGTCCACGTCTTACAAACGGTGAAACTACGGGTAACATTTCTTACACAGAAGAACTTGGCGGAGTTGCAGCTTTTGATGCTATGAAAGCATACAAAAACCGTGGCGGTTATCACACGGGAGAATTGAAAATCTTCAGAGATGAAGTACATCTCCCCTACAAAGAAATGCCCACAATTGAAGAAACAGAGAAGAAAATAAGCAAGTTCAAAGAACCTGAGAAGCTTATAAACATTGCTAAACTTGAGTACGAGCATTACAGAGAAACACTTGAATTTCTCAGAAACCCCACGTGTGAAGTTCCTGAATTTTTTTCATATCCCCAGACAATCATTTCTCTCGGCGACATTGTCTTTATTCCGTTCCCATTTGAAATGTTTTCTGAAATCATTCTCAGACTGAGAGAATATTCTCCTTATCCCTACACTCTCGGACTTTCGTGTGCAAACGGATACAATGTATATCTCCCGTCACAAGACCAGTTGTGCCGTGGCGGTTATGAAGTAGGATGCTTCATGTATGGCAATCTTTTCCCTCTCAGCGAAAAAACTGACCAGCATATTATAAATGAAAATTTAAGAATTATCAGACAGTGAGGTTAATTTTATGTTCAGAATAGGTAAAGAAGAAATTGATGCAGTTGCACGTGCAATAAATACAAAAGACTTTTTCAAAATAAACGGCAGTGGCCAGGAAGTCCTTAACTTCGAATCAGAATGGAAGGAATATTCAGGCAGTGAATATTGTCTTCTCATGTCATCAGGTTTCGGTGCTATCGTTTCAGCACTTATCGGTCTTGGAATAGGCCCCGGAGATGAAGTTATTGTACCCGGCTACACTTACATCGCAACTGCCCTTGCAGTTACTCAGGTTGGTGCAATTCCCGTAATTGCAGACATTGACGAAACGCTGACAATTGACGTTTGTGAAATTGAAAAGAAAATTTCAAAGAACACTAAGGCAATTATCCCCGTACATATTCAGGGTTTTCCCTGCAACATGGAGAAAATCTGTGAACTTGCAAAGAAACATAATATTGCAGTTGTTGAAGACGCTTGTCAATCAATCGGCGGAAAATACAAGGGCAAAATCCTCGGCACAATCGGTGATGCAGGTGCTTACAGTTACAACTATTACAAAGTTATCACTGCAGGTGAAGGCGGTGCATTAGTTACAAACAACCGTCAGATTTTTGAACGTGCTCTTATTTTCCACGATTCAAGTGCAGTTGCATTTTTCGGCACTCAGCTTGACGGAATCAGCGAACCTCTTTTTGGTGGTACTGAATTCAGAATTTCAGACATCACAGGTGCCATTCTCCGTGAGCAGCTCAAAAAACTCCCTGCAATCATTGACGACCTTCACAAGAATAAATTTGCACTTATTGAAAAACTCAGCAATAAAAATATCGTTGCTCCATCACATGATTTGGAAGGCGATACAGCAACAACACTTCCTCTCAGATTTGAAACTAAAGAGCAGACAAGAGATTTTGCAGAAAAATGCAAAGAAAATGGTCTCGGTATCGTAATTCCCGAAGACACAGGCAAACATATCTACACAAACTGGACTCAGATTATGGAAAAACGAGGTGCACTACATCCTCTTATGGACCCCTATAAAATGGAAGCAAACAAAGGTCTTCAGATGGATTATTCAATGGATATGTGTCCCAAAGCTCTTGATTACCTTGCAAGAACTGCTTACATTGCAATCGACCCCGATTGGGCAGAAGAAGATGTTGCAAGAGTTTCAGAAATCATCAACAACGCTATATAAACAAAAGGTAGCAGAAATCACTCTGCTACCTTTTTCTTTTATAATAAATCATTCAGTTTTTGAACGTCTTCTTCCTTTGTTGCCCAGCTTGATGCAAAACGTACAACTGTGTGATTTTCATCTTTTCTTTCCCAGAATTCAAAGAAAACATCTTTTTTGAGTTCTTCCATTTTTGAGTTTTCAAGAATGACAAAAATCTGATTTGTTTCTGTTTCTATGAAAAACTCATATCCCTTTTTACGGAAATTGTCTCTGAGCACATCTGCCATTTTAATTGCATGACGGCTTATTTCAAAATAGAGATTATCTGTAAAAAGTGTATCAAACTGGATACCGAGAACTCTGCCTTTTGCAAGAAGTGCACCGTGCTGTTTTACAATCCCGAAAAATCTTTTAGGTGCTTTCACATTTGTAAAAACAATCGCTTCACCACACAAAGCACCCACCTTTGTTCCACCGATATAGAAAACATCGCATAAGTTCGCAATATCCTCAAGTGTCACATCAGTTCCACGGCTCTCAAGTCCGTAACCGAGTCTTGCACCGTCAAGGAAAAGAGGAATTTCATATTCCCTGCAGATTTCCGATAAATCTTTCAGTTCATCTTTTGTGTAAAGAGTGCCATATTCTGTAGGATGAGAAATATAAACCATTCCCGGGCAAACCATGTGGTCGTGTGCTTCATCATCATAAAACTTTTCAAGATAACTTCTGAGATTATCAGATGTTATTTTTCCGTTTTCGTGAGGAATTGTGAGAACTTTGTGTCCCGTTTCTTCAATTGCTCCTGCTTCGTGACAGTTGATATGTCCCGTTGTGGCACTTATAACTCCCTCTGCAGAATTAAGAAGAGAACAGATAACAATTTTATTTGTCTGTGTACCGCCCACAGTAAGAAAAACTTCTGCATCTTCTCTCTTACATGATTTTCTGATTTTTTCTTTGGCAGAAACAGAATATTTATCATCACCGTAACCGGGGAGAAGTTCATCATTTGTCTCTGTAAGACGGCGTATTATTTCAGGATGTGTGCCATTATTATAATCGCATTGAAATGAAAGCATCTTAGTCCTCTTTAATTAAATCATGTTCTTTGATGAATTTGATTGTTTCGTCAACTGTTGTGAATGCAAGTGCTACAACTGTGTCTGCACCACCGTAGTAAATTGCAATTCTGCCTGTATCAGCATCTGTAAGCGCTGCACAGGGGAAAACAACGTTGGGTACGTCACCTACAAGTTCATAGTTTTCATGAGGTGCAAGAAGGAAACAGTCTGCTCTGTGCTTCACAATCCAGGGCTTATCAATATCAAGAATTGCAGCACCCATTGCATAAGTAAAGCCGTTACATGATGTGAGAACACCATGGTAGAAAACAAGCCAACCTTCGTCTGTTTCAATGGGAGTAGGACCTGCACCAACCTTTGTCATTTCCCAGTTTTTTACGGGTGACATTACAAATCTGTGTTTACCCCAATATGTCAGGTCTTTACTGTGGCTGAGGAAAATGTCGCCGTAAGGTGTGTGTCCTCTGTCGCAGGGACGGATGAAAAGAAGAAATTCATCATTTACTTTTCTTGGGAAAAGAACACCGTTTCTTGCAACGGGGTAACAAGCATCTTCAAGCTGAGTCCACTCTTTGAAATCAGTTGTGTACGCAATACCGATTGTTGTGCCGTGAGGTGTGAGATTTACCCATGAAAGATAATACTTTCCTTCAATTTCACACAAACGGGGATCATAACCTCTGAAAATAACTTTTTCTTCAAGTTCCCAGTTAACCGCATCTTTACTGTAACCAACAACGAGAGTGTGGTCACGGCTGATGTTATCAACTCTGAAAACACCTGCAAAGCCGTCACCGAAAGGCACAACTGCTGAATTGAAAATACTGTTTGCACCGAAAAGGTTATCCCTTGTTATAACGGGATTTCCGCTGTATCTCCAGACGGGATATTTATATTCCTCGGGCTTGTCCTGCCAGGGAATATTGGGAATATTTGCAGCGATAATTTTTGCCATAAATTCTCCTCCTGAAGATTTTTCTTTAATTATACATTGTTTATTTCTTCTCTGCAATATGTTTTATGTTT
>JAZRNJ010000270.1:0-11607 GCA_045648125.1 Acutalibacteraceae bacterium | reverse complement strand
CTTGTGCTTGTGTTTATGAGCTTCACCATAGGTATGGACTTAGGCCTTGTTCTTGCAAAGGGCGTAATTTTCAGTATGCTTTGTGTGTTTACTGTTCTTCCCGTTCTTATTCTTATCTTTGATAAAGTTCTTGAAAAATCTTCCAAGAAAGAACTGCATATTCCCTTCGGTGTAGTTGCTAAAGGACAGTACAAAGGCAGAAAAATTATTGCAGTTGTTTTTGTAATTCTTTTTGTGGGAACTTACTTCCTGCAGAACATTACGGAAATTACTTACACTCTTCAGACAGAAGATGAAATTGCAGCAGTTTTCCCCACGGCAAATCCTGTTGTAATGGTTTATGAAAACAAGGATGAAGAAAAACTTGCACCTATTGCTTATAAGTTTGAAGAGCATGAAAAAGTAAACAGTATTCTCGGTTACTCAACAACTCTCGGCAGAAGCTGTACTGCAAACGAAATGGTTTCAACAATTGAATCTCTGGGTGCAGATATGGGAATTGATGCATCTGTTCTTTCCGTTCTGTATTACGATAAGTTTGCAGGTGAGAGCGTAAGAGAACTTAAACTTGGTGATGTTCTTAATTTTATTTCTGAAAAAGTAGTTCCCAATAAAATGTTCGCAACTTACATTGATGACACAATGAAAGAAAACATGGGACTTATAGAAAACTTTGCAGATAAAGATGCCCTCACAAAGAAAATGTCAGCAAAAGAAATTGCAGAACTTTTCTCCATGGGTGAGGATGAAATAAAGCAGGTGTTCACTCTTTACTTTGCAGAAAAAAGTTCAGTTTCTTCAGGTGAAATGACAATGGAAGAGTTCGGTAAATTCATTCTGAACGATGTTGCAACAAATGATATGTATGCATCCTTCTTTGATAAAGAAACTACTGAAAAACTGTCTCTGCTTGAAACTTTCTGTAATAAAAAAGCAGTAACAGAACCTGTTTCGGCAAAAGAACTTGCAAAGAAAATAGGCATTGAAGAAAATCTTACAAAAATGCTTTATGCTTATTACTTTGCAAATGATAAAGGTTATACACCTCCCGAAATCACTTTTACAAGTCTTGTAAAATTCATGGAAAGCGATATACTTTCAAACCCAATGTTCTCATCCTATTTTGATGAAGAAACTGCATCTCAGTTTGGTATTCTCACTCAGTTTGCAGATAAAAACAGCGTTCAGGCTCAGCACACAGCAGGGGAGTTATCCGAAATGCTGGGAGTGGAAGAAAGTCTTATAAAGGGCGTATTTACTCTTCGTTTCGGTATTGCAAACGACAAAACAATGTCAATGGAAGAACTTGTGGATTTCATCCTTACAGATGTTGCCGGTAATCCGCTTTTCTCATCTCAGGTTGATGAAGAAATGCTGTCACTTCTTCAGATGATGGACAGAATCATTGATGCAGTCGTATCAGGTCAGAAACTTTCTTACAAAGATGTTTCATCACTTCTCGGTGTGGAAAAAGACCTTGCAAAAATTCTTTTCTCAGTTTATGATTTCAGCAAAAATGATGTGAATAAAAAACTGTCACTTCACGAAGTGCTTACATTCCTCAGCAAAAACAAAGATATGTTTGAAGTCTCTATGGATGAAAGTCAGCTTGAACTTGTAACAATGGGTTCATCCCTTGTTGACGGAGTTGTGAAAGGCGAAAAATATACAGCAGAAAAACTGTCTTCACTTCTTGGTATGGACAAGTCTCAGCTCAGACAGCTTTTCATGCTTTACACTTCAACCTATGGTGACACCTCTTCATGGAAAGTTTCAATAAAAGAATTTGTTGATTTTATTGAAAGTGACATTCTCACAAATCCTGACTTCTCAGGCTTTATTGATGCAAGCATGACTTCATATATCTCGGTTGCAAAAACAGTAATTGACGGTGTGGTTTCGGAAGAAAAGTTTACATCAGATGAATTAGCTCAGATGATGGCAGGTTTCTCCCAACAGCTTGATGAAAATACAATGTCACTGATGTATCTTTACTATTCGGCAGTGAACTTTGCAGATAAAAACTGGGAAATGACAATTGCAGAATTGTTTGACCATCTTTATAACAACATGCTTGATGATGAACGTTTCTCAGCAATTATTGATGATGCAACAAAAGAACAGATAAGAGGTGCAAAGGGTCAGCTTGAAGACGGTCTTTCTCAGATGAAAGGCAAAGACCATTCTCTGATGATGATTGAAACAACTCTTCCCCTTGAAGCAGAAGAAACAACGGAATTTATATCAGCGTTTATTGAAGAATGTGATAAAAACCTTGACGGTAAATATTATCTTATCGGTAATTCTCCTATGAGTTATGAAATGGCACAGTCCTTTGATAAAGAATTGCTTCTTATAACCATTCTTACTGCAGTTGCAATTTTTCTTGTAATTGCAATAACCTTCAGAAGCCTTTCAATTCCCCTTATTCTTGTTCTTCTTGTTCAGGCAGGTGTTTACATTACCGTTGCTGTAACAGGTCTCAGAGGCCTCAGTATCTATTATCTTGCGCTTCTCATTGTTCAATGCATCCTGATGGGTGCTACTGTTGACTACGGTATTCTTTTCACGAACTATTACCGTGAAAGCAGAAAGACAATGGATATCAGACAGTCAATTATCGCTGCTTATGAAGGTTCAACTCATACGATTTTCACATCAGGTCTTATTATGATTTTTGTAACAGGTGTTCTCGGATTTGCTCCCATTGACCCCACAATTTCACAGATTTGCCTTACGGTTTCAATCGGCGCACTTTCAGCATGTATACTTATACTGTTCATCCTTCCCGGTGTTCTGGCAGCACTTGATAAACTGACATCTAAAGATAAAAAGAAGAAAAAGGCTGAATAAAAAACTTACCGTAATTTCTCGTGTTATTGAGAAATTACGGTATTTTTTTATCTTTATATTACTTTTGTAAATCTGTTACCAGAGTTTTACTGTGCCTTTTGCGTGAGCATTTATTCTTGCAACGTCGATAGTGTTAAGTTTTCCGTCACCGTTTACATCAGCACAAACGAAATCATAGTCTTTAAGTGCCACCATACCTTTTGCATGAGCGTTTGCTCTTGCAACGTCAATAGTGTTTGCAGTACCGTCAGCAGTAACGTCGCCGTAAAGGTTTATTCTGACATCTTCAAGAGCGATTTCTCCTTCAGCTAAATCAACTTCAATTTTGCGTGTTGCATGGCTTTCCTGAGAAATAATCATAGTATATTTGCCGGGAAGAAGATTTTCAAATGTATATCCTTCTTCGCCTGTAACTTCCGTTGTGAAAGTTATGTTGCTGTCTTCTGCAGAAACAAGCAATATTTTCACAGGTGCGTCTACCGGAGTTTTAGCTGTAGATGTAATACTTCCCTTTATTTCGCCACGTTTTACAAGAGGATCAATATAATCGGTACGGCTGTAATTACATGTAAGACAAGTATATTTTGTGTAACCGTGCTCTAAATCTGTAGGAGGAACTTCTTCAATTTCCCAATTGTGTCCTGTTGCTTTGTAATTGTCTTCGTCATTGAGGATTATCACATCGCAAACATCGCACCAGATTTTTCTGTGTCCGTTTTCTGTACATGTAGCTTCAACAATCTCTTCAAGTTCTACATGTCCGAGAGCAGGAAGTACTTTCTGTTTGATCAAAACTTCCTCGCAACGTTCGCAATGTTTACCTTCTGTCAGACCTGTATTTTCACAATCAGGCTCAGCTGCATTATCAATCACTTCTATATGACCAAGTGCAGGAATTACTTCCTGAGCAACGTAAATTTCATTGCAGTTTTCACAATGTGAACCTTCGGTATAACCGTTTTCTGTGCATGTAGGTTCAACTGCCTCATCAGTTACAGGGTTGTGTCCCAGGGGGTCAGTATAGTCCTGTATTTCAACATCTCCGCAAGTAAGACAAGTATATTTTGTGTATCCCTGTTCTGTACAAGTCGGTTCTACTGTTACTACTTCATCATTGTGACCTGTTTCACGGATGATTGTCTGTGTTGAAAAAACTTTTCCGCAGTCAGAGCAATACTTGCCTTCTGTAAGACCGGATTCGGTACATGTAGGCTTAACAGCTTCTTTGATTACGATTGTATGACCGTAAGCAGGAATCACATCTGTTGTGAGTTTATAACCACACACTGTACATGTGTTAATTGTGTATCCGTCTTTTTCACAGTCAGCTGTAAAAGTTTCGCTTGAATACGTGTGCTTTTCCCATGTATACTGATTGTTTATCCAACCTGTTGCATGATATCCGTCGGGCACAAAAAATTCTGCATCGTTAACATACTTTTTCCTTGTGCCTGATTTAAGTGCATCAGCCTCATAAGTTGTTACTGTTAATTTTGCATTATCACCTTTTGTGAGGATTGCATTTTCTTCAAGGTGAATTTCACCGCCGAGGAGGCCGTCCACATAAAGTTGACCACCGTTAAGAACTTTTATCTTCGCAGAAGGTCTTCCCTGCGGATATCTGTAAATTGCATCGAACTTTTCATCTGTAAGTTCTCTGTAAGCAACAAAAGTTGAAGGTCTGTTATAAATACCTTGCTTGTATCTGTCAACACTCAGCTTTGCTCCGTCGTGTATAATAAATTCACAACCGGGGAGGAGTTTGAGGCTCATTGCTTTATCGTCAAAGTATGTATTTAAAGTACCTGAGCAAATGTGGACTTCATTGTCACCATCCATTGAAAGAACGTAGTCTGAAGAATTAAGCGTGTGGCTAAATATACTTGCCTTGATAGTCATTGAAATAGAGCCGATATAACCGCCACCATAAAGTTTATAAACTTCTGCTTTCTTGCCGATTCTGTCTCGGTGCTCAACTGTTCTTACAAGTTTACCACCTTCGTTGAGAACAAAAATACCATCGCTTCCGCTGACAAAAGGAACATTGTTGTGGTTGTAACTGTTATCAAAGTACATAAGACTCTGTGCAACGAGTTTTGCTCCATAATGAATTGTAAGTTCAACCTCGATATTTCTGAAGTCGTATTCATTTGCAACCCATACTTTTTCACCGATTACGAAAGATGATGCATGAGTGCCGCCTCTCCAGTGTTCGATAACGAAAAGGTCTCTTACTTCACCACCGGGGAAGGCTTCAATAGCACCTGAACCTTTTATGTAACCGTTGGCACATACAATACCGCCACTCTGCACATTCATTTTACCGTTGAGAACAATCTGAGCGTAAGGACCGTTTACCTCCTGACGGTAAGAACCACCGTGCGCAATACCAAGCAAAGCTGAAACAAGAATGTTACCGTTTACAGTCATTGTAACACCCTCAGCAACAGTAAGTGTTCTGTAAAGAGTGTCTTTTACAGCTGATGTGGAAGTGCTTGTATCAGGTGTTCCGTTTGAAAGACTGTAACCTGTGTACCCTGCTTTGTAAGGCACAAGCAAAGTAACACCTGATTTAACCTCCACATTTTCTCTGATTGTAGTATCTTTCTGCACAATAACCGTATCACCGCTTACTGCAGCAGCAAGTGCATCGGCAACGCTGTTGTAATATGTATTACCGATACTTGCAACTTTTTCTTCAGCAGCAGAAATATTCATTGCAAACAATGAAAGGACGATTACTGCTGACAAAAGAAAACAAAGAAATTTTTTTGCTTTTCCTTTTAACATTTTTCATTCTCCTTTTATACTCTTTTATATCCTGAAACCATATCATTTGCTATGTAAAACATGTAAATCGCAATATATGGGCATTATATGAATAGTATGCATCAAGAGTTTGTTGTAGTCAAGGGTTTTTTGTAAATTTTTTTTGAATTTTGGCAAGTAAATTTTACCATAATTGCAACCGATTTGACCTGCGTGTTTATTACCGTTATTTCTCAAAGTAATTTGACAAAACACGGTTTTCGATATATAATATTAAGAAATACTTTTACGGAGGTGAGAACATGCCTATTAAAATTGATAATCAGTTACCTGCACATCACAGTCTTGAACTTGAAAATATTTTTGTAATGACAGAAGGTCGTGCAAGTAAACAGGATATCAGACCTCTGAGTATTATAATTCTTAACCTGATGCCTACAAAAATTGTAACTGAAACTCAGCTTTTAAGACTTCTCAGTAACAGCTCTCTGCAGGTTGATATTGAACTTCTTCAGATGGCAACCCATAAATCAAAGAACACTTCCGAACAGCACATGCTGAAATTTTACAAAACCTTTGATGAAATAAAAAACAACAAATATGATGGCATGATAATCACAGGTGCTCCCGTTGAAAAACTTCCCTTTGAGGAAGTTGATTATTGGGAAGAACTTTGTCAGATTTTTGAATGGACAAAGACAAATGTCTATTCAACTTTCCATATCTGCTGGGGTGCTCAGGCAGGACTTTACTACCACTACGGTGTGCCGAAATATCCTCTCAAGGAAAAGATGTTCGGTATTTTCCCTCATGTTTCTCTTGATAAATATCACCCCATAATGAGAGGGTTTGATGATGTTTTCTATGTTCCTCATTCACGTCACACGGAAGTCAGAAGAAGTGACATTGCTCTTGTAAAAGACCTTCAGATACTTTCTTATTCAGAACAGGCAGGTGTTCATCTTATTTCCGACATGGATTGCAGAAACTTCTTTGCAACGGGACATTCGGAATATGACTGCGATACACTTGCAAAAGAATATTTCAGAGATAAAAATCAGGGACTTGATATTAAAATTCCTTTCAATTATTTCCCTGATGATGACCCCGACAGAATACCAAAAGTTCAGTGGAGGTCAACTGCAAACCTGCTTTTCACAAACTGGCTTAACTATTTTGTTTACCAGAGAACACCATACGATTTGGCAAACCTTTAACAGAAACAGTAAAATGGCTGATACGCTCATGTATCAGCCATTTTTATATTACAGAATTATGCAGATAAGACCGTTGCAACCTTCGTTGATAACTTTTTCAAGTGTTTCCTGAATTCGCATTCTTGCATCAGAAGGCATACGGTAAAGTTTGTTATGGAGACCTTCGTTTACAAGTTCGTTAAGAGATTTTCCGAAAATGTTTGACTCCCATATTTTTGAGGGGTTTTCTTCAAATTCTTTAAGGAGATAATTCACAAGTTCTTCTGATTGACTTTCAGAACCTACAATGGGTGCTACTTCTGTGTTGATGTTTGCTTTCATCATGTGAATAGACGGTGCAGATGCTCTGAGCCTTACGCCGTATCTGCCACCTTGTTTCATAATTTCAGGCTCTTCAAGAGTAAGTTCTTCAAGAGCAGGTGTGACAATTCCGTAACCCGTTGCTTCAACTTCATCAAGGGCATCCTTGATTGTCATGTATTTTTTCTTCATTTCCGTAAGTTCAACAATGGTGTTCATCAGGTCACTTTCATTTCCTATTTCGATACCTGTTTTTTCTCCGAGAACTTTGAAGAAAAGGTCGCCTTTCATGTACGGTCTGACAGTACCGCTACCTTCAGAAAGATTAACGGCAGTTACTTTTGATGAATCAATATGTTCATTTTCAGTTATTTTTTCTGCAATACGGAATATGTCACGGACGCATTTCATGTCTTTTGTCACATTTTTTATGTGGTCAAAAACAGAGCGTCTTACAGGGTGTTCTTTCGGCAGGGTATTGAGCCACTGAGGCAGGTCAAATGAAACTTCTTTAATGGGAAAACTGAAAAGCACCTGTTCAAGTATACCTCTGATTTCATCTTCAGTCAGTTTCATGCAGTTGACAGGCAAAACCGATACTTCATATTTGAGAGACATTTCTTCTGCAAGGCGTTTTGCTTTGTCGCTCTGAGGATTTTTGCAGTTAAGAAGAACAACAAAAGGCTTTTCAATTTCTTTAAGTTCAGAAATAACTCTTTCTTCGCAACCTTCATACTCTTCACGGGGAATATCACTTATAGACCCGTCAGTTGTAACCACAAGACCGATTGTGGAATGCTCGGAAATAACTTTCTGAGTTCCTATTTCTGCTGCTAAATTAAAGGGGATTTCTTTTTCAAACCATGGCGTTTTCACCATCCTCGGTTGGTCATTTTCAATGTAACCGAGAGACGACGGCACAATGTAACCTACACAGTCAATCATTCTTACTTTAAGATGTGCAGTATTGCCTACAGTAATATGAACAGCATCCTCAGGGATGAATTTGGGTTCGGTAGTCATTATTGTTCTGCCGGATGAACTCTGAGGGAGTTCATCTGTTGCACGTCTGCGGAGATTTTCTTCCTTGATATTCGGGATAACAAGTGTATCCATAAATTTTTTGATAAAGGTTGATTTACCTGTTCTCACAGGACCTACAACTCCGATGTAAATATCACCACCGGTGCGTGCAGAAATATCTTCATATATATTTGTTGATGTGTCCATGTTTTGTTCCTCCGTATCTTTTTGTTTAATAATATGAGATGTCCCACTACTTTATGACAAAATTTATGTTTGACAAATAAATCTCTTATGTTATAATTTCATTATATTGGTAACGAGGTGATTTTATGGCAGACAATAAACCTGTAGTAGAACTTGAACTTTATCTTATACGTCACGGTCAGAGCAAAGGAAATGTGGGCTTCGGTGATGAAGAAGCAGATTTTATGGAAATCAATGACCCGAGACTTACTCAGCTTGGTATTATGCAGGCAAAAAAAGCAGGTAAATATCTTGAAAATGTGGAATTTGACGCTTGTTACTGCAGTCCTTTGGTGAGAACGGTTATAACTGCAAACGAGATTATGTCTTTCCAGAAAGAAAAGAAACCTCTTAACGTACTTCCCCTTGTAACAGAGGTTGCTGTTGAAGAAATTTACAAAGGAAGAACACTTGCTCAGTTAAGAGAATTCTGCGACACTGCAGTTGTGGCAGACGGTTTCAACGAAAAAGACGGACTTCTTTTTTACAATCCCCGCGAAAATGAAAAGCCTCTTTTTGAAAGAGCAGAGAAGGCTGTTTCTTATCTCCGTTCACGCTATAAGAATGGTGAAAAAGTTCTTGTTGCAGGTCACGCTGCATTCGGCACAGTTATGATTTTCCATATTATGGGATATACTGCATCACCTGTTTATGACATTGAAATCACCAACACAGGTATTACCCACATAATCTTTTACAAGGAAGGCACAAACAAATTCGGCGATATAGTTTTTGATACTATAAACGATACAAAGCATTTTTGCATTCCTGATGAAGATGTGACAGATGTTACCGTTTCAAAAATAATAAAAAACAACCCCGAAGACCTTGACGGAGTTGTCAGAAACTTTGTTTACAGCATGAAAATTGCACAGTCTGTAAAATCAGAAAACGGAATTGATATCAGAAAAGAAATGACAGAAAAAACGGACGATATAATTCATGCTATCCCCGTTGAAAAATGGCAGAAGCTGAGAAGTCTTGTGACCGGTGCACAGAATACAGGAAATGTTCTTATCGGTGATTGTTCAACAGACAATGCTTTCAGTAAAAACAGTGAATTTTATTTTACAAAGCGTGATAAAGAATACAAAGGTTATCCCGTTTTTGACCTTGGTAAACTTTACGAAAACCTTGTTGCAACATCAGAAACCGACAGAAGCATTATTATGAAAAAGTCAGGTTTCACTCTTGAAACTGCAAAGAGATTCTGGGAAAAGTTTATCCTTACATATTTTGAAGGTGAAGAAGACTCGCTCATTATGAGAGCAGATGACAGAGCAAGACTCCTTGCTTACTTCAATATTTTCCATTCGCTTGTGAAAAACGACTCCTGTGACAAAACACAATATAAATATTACAAAGAAAAACTCATTGAATATATCACCCGTGTAGGTTCACTTGATTTTGAGTAAAAATGTTTTATATTTTTATCGCACCGATTAAAATATTCGTAAGGGTTATTTACGAATGACCCATAATAAATTTTCATAAAACTTTACGGACAATTCATGAATTGTCCTACGATAAACCTGACGGCAGGACCAAGGCCCTGCCCTACGGTGTAAAATAAACATACAGATAAATTTATAAAATAAAACAAAAATGCATCAGAAGTTCAACATTAAAACTTCTGATGCATTAACTTTATTCAAATGCCTGATTTTATTGGCTTTTCAAAAATTGCGTTTCTTACAACCTTTTAATTCACCAGAGAGATCTTACCTTTTTTGCGTGAGCATTAATAAATGCAACGTCAATTGTGTTAACTTTGCCGTCACCATTTATATCTGCACAGTTAAGGGCGTAATCGGTAAGAAGATATGTTCCGTTAGCCTGTGAGTTTGCACGAGCAACGTCAATTGTGTTAGCTTTACTGTCACCGTTGATATCACCGAGAAGGTGAATCTTGAAGTCCTGAGTGAGGTCTTCTTCGTCAACTTCTACTGTATATGTACGGGTTGCGTGGTTAGCTTTTGAAACTGTTACTGTGTACGTACCTGCAACAACTCCGGTGAGTTCATAAGCCTGAGCACCTGAGCCTGTTGCTGTTGCTGTGTAAACAGTATCTGAACCTTCAGCTGTGAATGTGATTGTAACATCATCGCTGTTATCAATTTTATCATCGAAGCTTGTAACTGTACCTGTAACAGTAACACCTGCGATAGCGATTGTTTCTGATGTGTATGCTACGTTAGCATAGTTAACTTCTGTGTTAGTTGTGGGATCGTAAGTTTCTTCAACTATCATACCGACAGTAAGGTAACCTTTTTTATTCTCAGCAGTTTTTGCCCAATCTGTGCTTACAAAAACTGACTTTGATGTATCTTCAACATCTTTGAGTGCTTTAAGCTGGAATGTAGCAACTATATCACCCTGAGGTTTAGCAAATGTCATATCATCCTTACCGATACCACCATCGTAAGCTACAGCAATATATGCAACGCCATACTGTGCTTTTGCAGAATCTGTGTTCCATTTGTCAGCGTCTGACGTATATTCAAAACCGATATCTTTATCAGCTCTACCATTGAAGGTATAGTTTCTGCTTGTAAACATTTCGCTGAATGTAAGATATTTTTTGTTTGTTGTTGTGCCTACAACTTCAAACTGTGTCGCATCAAAGAGAACAGGAAGCTGAATGTTAGAAACATAGTAGTTAGTCGAAAGTTTAACAGTTACTGTAACGATGTCGTCAGCTTTAACTTTGTTTTTGCTGATAACTGTTGTAACATCTGCCTTAGCACAACTCCAAGAAGGAAGAACTATTGTTTCACGAGCAAGGTCTTTTTCACATACTGTACAGTAAGTTACAAGTTCGTAAGAACCGTCTGCTTCTTCTGTAGCTTCAACTCTGTTTTCTTCTTTTGTTGCTTCTTTATGACCAAGAGCAGGTACTGCTTCCTGAGCAATAGTTATTTCACCACAAACTGTACATTTTTTACCTTCTTCGAGACCTGTGTTTTCACAATCAGCAGGTACTGCAGGAAGAACTTCTTCTTTATGTCCGTTAGCGTTAACGTAATCGTCTACTCTTACGTTGCCACAAACTGAACATGTGTATGTTGTGTAAACTTTATCTGTACATGTGGGAGGTGTTACATCTGATTCTTCAGTATGAGGAAGTTTGGCAACTGTTTCCTGTTTAAGTGTTACTTCACCACAAACTGAACATTTCTTACCTGCTGTAAGACCTGTA